>DASVPT010000352.1:0-8287 GCA_036389535.1 Actinomycetota bacterium | reverse complement strand
GAGTGCCGGTAATACATCTTGTCCTGTTCCTTGTTGCCGGTGACGCGGACGCCGCGGGCATTCACCACGATCACGTGGTCGCCCGTGTCGGCATGGGGCGCGAAGATCGGCTTGTGCTTCCCTCGAAGGATGGTGGCCACGTGCGTGGCCAGCCGGCCGAGGACCACGCCGTCGGCGTCGACGACGTACCACTTCCGCTCGATGTCGCGCGGTCTGGGCGAAAACGTCTTCATAGGATGTCTCTCAAGGTAAGTCGGGAATGGAAAGCCGCCGGAAATCGGCCGGCGGATCAGTTTACCGACCGGGCTTCGGCCCCGTCAAAGACCGACGGGACGGCGTCGTCTCAAAACGTGTTCCAGTGCGCCCGGGAGAGAAAGAACCCGTGACCCAGGTCGTTTCGGCAGGTCAGGCCGGCCGGCCGCGACTGACAGGTAATGCCGCCTCGGGTCCAACTCCGCCCATAGGAGAAGACAGGAGCGCTCGGGTCGAGCACCGTGTCCCCTGCGCACTGCGGGTGGGCGTCGCCGCCCTCGGTGATGGTGATCCCGGTCCAATCGAGCTCGCAGGCGCCGGGTGGCGTCGGGTTCATCCCGCTCAGGATGTCGCACCGAAGGACGACGTCCTGGAATGCGCAGCCGATGTTTCGCGAGGGCATGACAAAGGTCGCTGGGCCCCGGCCTTGCGGTGCCGGTGACGATGACCCGGAGCTCTGGCTCGGGGCCGGCTGCGGAGAGATCGATGGCGGCGCCGGCTGCGTCGGAGTCACGGCCGTCGGCGTGAACACCGGGAGGACCTCCTGGCGCGTGGGATTTCGGCGCAAGGCCAGAATGACGACGATGGCGACCAGGGTCGCGCCGATGGCGGCTCCGCCCACAACGGCCAGCACCAGGCGGCTCCTTCGGTTCGCCTCCGGCGGGGGCGGCGGAGGCGACTGCGGCCATTGGGGCGGCAGCGGTTGGGTTGGGGGTTCCATTGCGATCCTCTCCTTCTATTTTCGGATCTCGATCCGATCTTCGTGACTCATTTTCTCCGGATCGACCGTGACGAGGTCAATCGCGGCGAGCTCCCATAGAAGACGCGAACCAGCGACAGGCCCTGGGGCGGCGCGATCGGGCCCGCCGCCCCACGGTCACGAGCAGCGAGGATCTCGGACATCGACTGGGCGTCGAGCTTTCCTTCGCCCACCGCCACCAGCGTCCCCACCAGGCTTCGAACCATCTGGTGGAGGAACGAATCCGCCTGGGCCGTGACGACGATCTGACGGCCCCGCGCCGACACGGTCAGCTCACGGAGGTCTCGAGTGGTGACCGCGGGCGGCTTCGGGGCGCGGCAAAACGACGCGAAGTCGTGCTCGCCAACCAGCCGGGCGGCTGCTCGCCGCATCGCGCCGAGGTCCAGGTCACCCGGACGGTGCCAGACGAACCGCGCGGTGAAGGGGCTGGCAACCGATTCGGTGTCGAGTCGATAGCGGTAGAGCCGCGCTCTCGCGCTGTGCCGCGCGTCGAAAGACTCGGGAGCCACCGCCGCCCGGCGGACGACGATCTCCGGCGCAAGCATGGCGTTCGCGGCCCGCTGGACGCGATCCACGTCCACCGCTCCCGGGCAGGCGAAGGACGCGACCTGTCCCTCGGCGTGCACGCCCGCGTCGGTTCGGCCGGCCACCGACAGGACGGGCACCTCCCGGAGCACGCGTCCGATCGCTTCCCCAAGGGCGCCCTCGATGGTGCGAACGCCCGGTTGCTTCGCCCACCCGTGGAACTCGGTCCCGTCGTAGGCGAGGGTCAGCCGAACGACGGTCGCTTACTCCTCCTCGGGAAGCAACTCGATCAACGCCATCGGAGCGCCGTCGCCCTTGCGCTGTCCGAGCTTCAGCACGCGCGTGTAGCCGCCATTTCGCTCGGCGTACCGCGGTCCGATCTCGGCGAAGAGCTTGTGGACGACGTCTCGATCGGTGACCTTCTTCAGGACTTCCCGGCGGGCGTGAACGTCTCCGCGCTTTGCGAACGTGATCAGATGCTCGGCCAGAGGCCGCAACGCCTTGGCCTTCGCCTCGGTGGTCGTGATCCGGCCGTGCTCGAAGAGCTGCGCCGCCATGCCGGCCAGCATCAGCCGCTCGTGGTCCGGGCCGGACCCGAGACGAGGACCCTTCTTCGGCTTCGGCACCTATTCCTCCTTGAGGCCGAGCCCCAGCTCGTCGAGCTTCGCCTTTACCTCGTCGATGGACTTCTGTCCGAAGTTTCGGATGTCCATGAGCTCGGCTTCGCTCTTTTGAACGAGGTCCCCGACGGTGTTGATGCCCTCGCGCTTGAGGCAGTTGTACGACCGCACCGAGAGATTGAGGTCCTCCACTGTGAGGGCCATGTCGCCGGTGAGCTCCTGGTCCTGCGCCGCGGGTCCCACCTGGAGGCCCTGCGAGTCCGCGAGGCCGCCGAACAGGTTGACCAGCTCGGACAGGGTGCTGCCCGCCGAGGCCACCGCCTCGGTCGGCGTGACCGAACCGTCGGTCTCGACGTCCAGGATGAGCCGGTCGCGGTCGGTCATCTGCTCGACTCGAGTGGCCTCCACCGAGTAGGTCACCCGTCGAACCGGCGAGAAGATCGAGTCCACCGGGATGACCCCGATGGGGTCCCGCGGGTTCTTGTTCCGCTCCGCCGAGACGTAGCCAACGCCCCGTTGGACGGTCATCTCGAGATCGAGACTCGCGCCGCGGCCGAGGGTGGCGATGTGCAGGTCCGGGTTCAGCACCTCGACTCCCGCCGGGGCCTGGATCTCTCCGGCCGTGACATCGTTGGGGCCGCGCCCTTTCAGCGTCGCCGTGACCGGCTCGTCGACCTCCGATCGAAGCACCAGTTGCTTCAGGTTGAGGATGATGTCCGTGACGTCCTCCGTGACCTTCGGAATGGTGGAGAACTCGTGGAGCGCGCCGTCGAACCGAATCGCGGAGATCGCGGTTCCGGGGATCGAGGACAGCAGAGTCCTTCGGAGCGAGTTGCCGAGCGTGTAGCCGAATCCCGGCTGAAGCGGCTCGATGACGAAGCGCGAGCGCGTTGGCGAGATGGATTCTTCGGTGATCTGGGGTCTTGCGACGATGAGCACGAGCTACCTCCTTCGCGGGGGATCATCCACTTCTGCCCCGCAGTCGTTTTCCCGGCCGCCGCTTCGACTTCGCGACTGTGGCCGGGCCTTTCCCTACCTTGCTAGACGCGCCGCCTCTTTCGGGGGCGGCACCCGTTGTGCGGCACGGGCGTGACGTCCTGGATGCCCAGGATCTCGAGGCCGGTGGCCGCGAGCGACCGTATGGCGGTCTCCCGACCCGACCCCGGCCCCTTCACGAACACGTCGACCTTGGACAGGCCATGCTCCTGTGCCCTGCGCGCGGCGGCCTCGGCGGCGAGCTGCGCCGCAAACGGCGTCGACTTGCGCGAGCCCTTGAAGCCGACGTTCCCGGCGCTGGCCCAGGAGAGGGTGTTCCCTTCGAGGTCCGTGATCGTGACGATGGTGTTGTTGAATGTCGACTTGATGTGCGCTTGGCCGTGAGCGATGTTCTTCTTCTCGCGGCGTCGCGGCTTCTTGGTCTTCGGGTTCGCCATTTCTACCTCAACGCTTTCTGGCTAGGTCTTCCGCCTGACGCCGACAGTCTTCTTCGGGCCCTTGCGGGTACGCGCGTTGGTGTGCGTCCGCTGACCCCGAACGGGGAGGCTGCGGCGGTGCCTCACACCCTGATAGGAGCCGATCTCGATCTTCCGCTTGATGTCCTGCGCGACATCACGGCGCAGGTCACCTTCTACCTTGTAGTTCCGGTCGATCCATCCGCGGATCTTGGTGACCTCCTCGTCGGTGAGGTCACGGACCTTCCGACCGCCGTCGACGCCGAGGGAATGCACCGTCTCGAACGCTCTGGTCGGGCCGATGCCATAGATGTAACGAAGCGCCACATCCACCCGCTTCTCCCGGGGAAGGTCGACTCCTGCGATTCGCGCCAACGTTCGCTCTCCTTAACCCTGCCGCTGTTTGTGCCGCGGATTCGAGCAGATCACCATGACCCGCCCGTTCCGGCGGATCAACTTACAGCGATCGCACATCTTCTTGACTGACGGTCGAACTTTCATCTTCGCTCCTGCCGCGTTGCTGGCCGCTCAGCGGTACCGGTAGACGATCCGCCCCCTGGAGAGGTCGTATGGCGTCAGCTCCACCAGCACCCTGTCTCCCGGGAGGATCCGGATGTAGTTCATCCGCATCTTGCCGGAGATATGGGTGAGAACCTTGTGTCCGTTGTCGAGCTCCACCCGGAACATGGCGTTGGGGAGGGGCTCCACGACTGTCCCCTCGACTTCTATCGCATCCTTTTTCGCCAAATTCCAGTCACCTTTTGAGCACGACAAGCACGGCAAAGCACCCCACAGCGCCCTGCCGTACAGCCAGAGAGTATACGGGACCGAGCTTTCAGAGCGCGGTCAGCGAGCTGTCAGAACCTCGGGACCATCCTCGGTGACGGCGATGGTGTGCTCGAAGTGCGCCGACAGGCTTCCGTCCGCGGTCACCACCGTCCACTTATCCGCGAGAACGCGGGTTCGCCAGTCGCCGACGTTGACCATCGGCTCTACCGCCACCACCAGGCCCGGGCGGATGACCGGCCCACGCCCCGGCGGGCCGTAATTCGGGATCTGCGGATCCTCGTGCAGGGCTCGGCCGACTCCA
Organism: Actinomycetota bacterium; assembly: GCA_036389535.1. GTDB lineage: Bacteria > Actinomycetota > UBA4738 > UBA4738 > UBA4738 > JALYGK01. The sequence continues at coordinate 3,589 of DASVPT010000352.1, read as the reverse complement.
TGACCGGCGTACTCCCGCACGCAGCTGAACCCCGCTCCTTCGACCACTTGCTGCACGGCGTGCCCTACGTCGGAGAGCCGGCCGCCGGGCCGAAGTTGCGAGATGCCGGCTTCGAGCGACTCCTCCGCGACTCGAACCAGCTTCTCGGCGACGTCGGACGGCGGTTCACCGACGAAGATCGTCACGGCGGAATCTCCGTGGTAGCCCTCCCAGATCGCACCGACGTCCAACGAAAGAACGTCGTGCTCTTCGACCCTTCGCTGGCCCGGGATCCCATGGACCACCTGCTTGTTCACCGACGTGCAGATCGACGCGGGGAACCCGCGGTACCCCTTGAAGCTCGGGACGGCGCCCTCGGCTCGAATCGACTTCTCGGCGATGCGGTCCAGATCCTGCGTGGTCATGCCGGGGCGCACTTCTTCGAGGAGGCGATCGATGGTCACCCCGACGACATGACCGGCGCGCCGCATCTTCTCGATCTCCTCCGGCGACTTGAAGATGATCACTGTCGTTCCTTCGCAGGTGCGCCGAGTCCAACTTCCGCAATCAATCGGTCGGTGACCTCCTCTTCGGGACCATCGGCGTCGACCTCGCGAAGCAGGTCACGATCCCGATAGAAGTCGAGGAGCGGGGCGGTGCTCTCCTGGTAGACCTCGAACCGCCGCCGGACGGTCTCTTCGGCGTCATCCCCCCGCTGCGCCAGCTCGCCGCCGCAGACGTCACACACGCCTTCAACCTGCGGTGGGTCCAGCTCCACGTTGTACGGCGTTCCGCAGTTCGAACAGCTCCTCCGCCCGGAGATCCGCTTGACCGCGACGTCCTTGTCCAAACGAAAGTAGATGGCATCCGTCAGCGGCCGGTCCAGCTTTTGGAGATGCTCTTCCAACGCCTCGGCCTGGGGGACCGTCCGGGGGAACCCGTCCAGGATGAAGCCCCCGTCCGCTTGCTCGATTCGGTCGACCACCATCTGAACCACGACGTCGTCGGGAACCAGGTCGCCGCGGTCCATGTAGCTCTTGGCGATCTGGCCGAGCTCCGTCCCCTGCTGGACGTTGGTCCGGAAGATGTCGCCGGTGGAGATGTGCTCGAACCCGTAGCGCTCCGCGAGGTGCTTGGCCTGCGTGCCCTTCCCGGCACCCGGAGCCCCGAGCAGAATGAAGCGTCCGGTGGCTTCGCCTATCGGAGGAATCCCTCGTAGTGCCGCATCATCAGCTGGGACTCGAGCTGCTTCATCGTCTCGAGCGCGACGCCAACCGTGATCAGGATGCTGGTCCCGCCGAACGGGAATTGGTTGATCGCCCAGATGGCCAGGAAGATCGACGGGATCAGCGCGATCGCGGCGAGGAACAGCGATCCCGGGAGCGTGATGCGGTTCAGGATCGTCGAAAGGTATTGCGCCGTAGGCGGTCCCGGCCGAATCCCGGGGATGAAGCCGCCGTACTTGCGGATGTTGTCGGCGGTGTCCAACGGATTGAAGCTGATCGCGGTGTAGAAGTACGCGAAGAACACGACCAGCGTCCCGTACAGAAGCATGTAGACGATGCTCGACTGCCGAAGCAGCGAGTTGTTCACGAAGTTCTGGAACCACTGCGCGTGGATCACGTTCTGGAGCAGCGTCGGGAAGTAGAGAACCGACGACGCGAAGATGATCGGAATGACGCCCGCCTGATTGACCTTCAGCGGGATGTACGTGCTCTGTCCACCCATCATCCGCCGCCCGACCACCCGCTTGGCGTACTGCACCGGGATCCGGCGCTGTCCCTGTTCCATGAACACGACCGCCAGCACGATCCCGATGCCGAGCGCGAGAAGGAAGAAGAACTTCGCCTGGCCGGCGCTCCGAAGGATCGCGGCGCCCTCGGCGGGAAGCCGCGAGATCACGCTGGTGAAGATGAGGATGGACATGCCGTTTCCGATGCCGCGCTGGGTGACCAGCTCACCCAGCCACATGATCATGGCCGTCCCCGCGGTCAGGGTCAGAACGATCAACGCGACGCGCGGCGCCGAGAACACTCGCACCACCTTGAACTGGCTGTGGAAGAGGAAGACGAGTCCGGTGGACTGCAGGAGCGCCAGCGTCACGGTCATGTATCGAGTCCACTGCGTGATCTTCTTGATCCCCGTCTCGCCCTGCTTCTGCCACTGCTCGAGCTTGGGGATCACGACGGTGAGGAGCTGCATGATGATCGAGCTCGTGATGTACGGCATGATCCCGAGCGAGAAGACGGCGAACCGGGTCAGCGCTCCTCCGGAGAACAGGTCGATGAACTGAAGGGCGGAGAGGCCCTGGCCGGTGGTGGCATTCTTCAGCTCGTCGAGCGCCTGAAGGTTGATGTTGGGCGCCGGAAGGTGGGAGCCCAACCGAAACACGGCGATGATCCCGACGGTGAACAGGATCTTCTTGCGAAGGTCGGGAATCTTGAAGGCGTTGACGAATGCTGTCAGCACTGCTGCTGGGCCTCCCGCCGAAGGAACAGGGTCAGTCTACAGGCGACTCGAGGATTTCCACCGTGCCGCCGGCCGCCTCGATCTTCGCTCTGGCTGTCTCGGAGACGGCGTGCGCCGAGACCGTGAGGCGCTTGCCGAGGTCTCCGGTACCCAGGATCTTGACCGGGAGGGACTTCCGAACCAAGCCCTTATCCCGCAGGAGGTCGGGCGTCACGGTGGTCCCAGCCCTGAACTCCTTGCCGAGGCGCTCCACGTTGATGACCGCCCACTCGACGCGATTGCGGTTCTTGAACCCCTTGAGCTTGGGAACGCGGCGCTGGATCGGCATCTGGCCGCCCTCGAAGCCGATCCGTGGGTTATGCCTGGCGAGATACCCCTTGGTGCCGCGCCCGGCGGTCTTCCCCTGTCCCGCGGCGCGACCGCGGCCGAGCCTGCGCTTCGGTCGCCTGGAGCCCTCGCTCGGCCTCACGTGATGGAGCTTCACTCTTCGACCTCCTCCACCTGAACCAGGTGGGACACCTTGGCGATCATGCCGCGGATCTCGGGCCGGTCATCCTTCACGACCGAATCCCTGATGCGGTGAAGGCCGAGCGCGCGAACCGTCGCCTTCTGGTCCTTCGACCGGTCGATCACGGAACGAACCTGCGTCACCTTGAGCCTAGCCACCGGGGGTCTCCTCCGAGTCGGACTCGGCCCGCTTGGCCGCCATGGCGACCTTGGCGTCGGCCACTCCCTCCACCATGAGCCTCGGGGCGATGTCCCGAGCGTCGCGCCCACGGAGCCGGGCGATGTCCTCGGGGCGCCGCAGCGCGCGAAGCCCGGCGATGGCAGCGTGGACGATGTTGATGGGGTTGCCGGAGCCCAGCGACTTCGACAGGACGTCCTTGATCCCGGCGGCCTCGACGACGGCGCGTACCGGGCCGCCGGCGATGACACCGGTTCCCGGCGACGCGGGCTTGAGCATCACCGCGCCCGCCCCATCCTCCCCGATGACCTCGTGGGGGATGGTCGTGTTCATCAGCGGGACCTCGAACATGTTCTTCTTGCCTTCCTCCACACCCTTCTGAATGGCCGCGGGGACTTCCTTCGCCTTGCCGTAGCCGACGCCGACCCGGCCGGCGCCGTCGCCCACGACGACGAG
>DASVPT010000351.1:0-5633 GCA_036389535.1 Actinomycetota bacterium | reverse complement strand
ATGTGGCTCGGCGTGAGGGATTGCTCTCTCCAGCGGCGCCACCAAAAGCTCGTCGAAGAGACGCCGCCGCCGAGGTTCGCCGATATCACGCCCGACATCGGCGAGGCCGCCGCCGCCGTGGCCAACGCGTGTGGGTACGTCAACGCGGGAACGGTCGAGTTCCTCGTCGACGAGGAGGGAAGCTTCTACTTCCTCGAGGTCAACGCCCGGCTCCAGGTGGAGCACACGATCACGGAGGAGGTCACCGGTCTGGACCTGGTGGCGTGCCAGCTCCGGATCGCGGCGGGAGAGGAGCCGGGGATCGTGCCATCCGACCTCGCAGAAGGCGGACGGTTCTCACCCCGAGGTCACGCCATCGAATGCCGGATCAACGCGGAGGATCCCGCGCGCCGCTTCATGCCGCGCCCCGGACGGATTCAGAGATATCGAGAGCCGGCCGGGCCGGGGGTCAGGGTCGATTCGGGCTTCGCCGCGGGCGACGAGATATCGCCTGCCTACGACAGCCTCATCGCGAAGCTGATCGTGTGGGGCCCGGACCGCGAAACCGCTCGCCACCGGATGCTTCGGGCGCTCAGCGAGTACGAGATCGAAGGCCTTGCCACCACCATCCCCGCTCACCAGCTGCTGCTCGAACACACCGAGTTCGTCGACGGGTCCTATTCGACGCGGACGGTGGAGGGCGGCGCCATGGATTCACTCAAGCCGGCGAAGATCATCCGACCCCCCGACACGAGATCTTCGGCCCCACCCGCGCAACCTGAGATCGCGACGGCACAGCCTCATGAAGCCGAAGTGACCGAGCCGAAGGCACGCCTGTGGCATCCGGCCATCGCGGCGGCCGTCGGGGCGCCGGCGGCGCCAACGCGCGAAGGAAACGGCGACCGGTTGAGGGGACGGACCCAGCTGCCCGCGCCCGCCCCCGATTCGGGCACGGTAGTGGCACCGATGCACGGCACGATCCTGAAGGTGCTGGTGAACGAGGGCGACAGCGTGGCGGCCGGCGATCTGGTCGCGGTCCTCGAGGCCATGAAGATGGAGACCCAGGTCGCCGCGACGAGGACGGGCGTCGTGCGGGAGGTCCGCGTTCAGCCGGGCGCGATCGTTGAGGCCGGGGAGGCCGTCGCGATCATCGCGGCCGCCGACGAATAGCGCTTATTGGGTCTCCACCCGCCCCATACAGAGTCGATAAACTCCGTTGGAATGACAGGTGACGAGCCCGTCGTTACGAAGCTGGACCACGTCTACTACTGGGTCTCGGACATGGACCGGGCTGTCCGGTTCTACCAAGATGTCCTCGGCCTCTCCCTCGCCAATCGCCAAGGTGACAATTGGGCGGTCTTTGACGCAGGAGGCCGCCAGTTCTCCCTCCATCGCGTCGTGGATGGCCATCCGAGCGCTCCCGGAGGAGCGACCGCGGTCTTTGCGGTTCGGGACCTGGATCGAGCCCGGGCCCTGCTCTCAGAGCGCGGCGTCGAGTTCGGACACGAGGGAGACGTCGAGGGGTACGCTCGATTCGCCTCGTTTCACGATCCCGACGGCAACGCGGTGCAGCTCATCGAGTACGCGGATTCCGACGCCACGCCGGCATCAAACGTCGCGAACGGGGGAATGAAGGGATCGCATTGAGGCTCGCCCCATGATCGGCATGGATGTCCATTTCGTTCTGGCTGCACGGATGGTCGTCGCCCTGATGACCGGGTTCGGAGTCCTGGCCTTCCTGATCTGCGGATCCGCGTTCATCCCTTCGTCCAGACGGGAACGGACCAAGCGGCCCTACTTGCACGGGTACGAGGAGTTCGCGGACGCGGTGGCCCGCGGCGACCTCGATGCGGCCGAACGAGCCGCCGACGCCATGTTCACGGCCGCCGCAGCCCGCAGCTCGGCCGTTCCCTACAGGGGCCACCCTTCCGCGTAGCCAGGCTGCGGCGCCGCCCTCGGGGCCTTATGGAACCAATCCACTTGACCGAGAGCCACGCGCGGCGTTCTTATTAGCGCGAGCCGTCGTATGAAGGGAGCGCTCTCGTGCTGACCAGGCCTCGTCTTCTCTCCATGGCAACCGTCTGCGGCGTCACTCTGACTCTCCTGGCTGGCCCGCTCGCCGCGGCGACGCTTCCGAATGCCTCGGCCGTCCGGGAGATCAGCCGCGACAACCTTGCGTGCCCGAGCAACGACCGGACCACCAATGACACTGCCTGCCAGAAGGACACCGAGCCGGAGCAGGACATCGGCATCAATCCGACGAACCCCAACAACCTGGTCGGCGTATTCCAGATGGGGCGCTACGCGAACGGCGGTGCGGTCAATATCGGATGGTCCACGTCGTTGGACGGCGGAAAGACGTGGCCGTACAAGGGGTCAGCGCCTGGGCTCACCATCGGGGTGACGTCCAAGGATTCCGATGGGACCGGCCCGCCCTACGAACGATCGTCGGATCCCGTCGTCGCCTTTGACCGGAAACATCACCGCGTCTACCTCAACGGCATCGGCGTGTCGGTCTTCGGCTGTGCGGTGTATTGCACCAGCGCCCTCACCGTCAACATCTCGAAGGACAACGGTAAGGCCTTCGGCGCCCCGGTCATCGTGCACGAGAACGCCGAGAACCCGCAGGCGAACGGAAGTTGGAAGTTCAACGACAAGAACTGGATCACCGTCGACAACAATCCCAACAGCCCGCACTACGGGCGCGCCTACGTGGTTTGGGACCAGGTGACGTGCCCGCCGGTCGATTGCAGCACCATACCGGTCAGCCAACCAATCGTTTTGAAGTACTCGGACGACGGCGGGAAGACGTGGCATCCGAACAGCCCTATTCAGGCCACAAACGCCCAGCCGACTGCGGCGTTCGAGGAGATCGGGGTGCAGCCAGTCGTCCTGCCCAACGGGCACATAGTCATCGTGTACGCCGACGTGCAGGCCGGGCTGTACACGTTCTTCGGATCGTTCAAGGCGATCCGGTCCACCGATGGTGGTCAGACATGGTCCGCGCCGACCACCGTGGCCCCGGCGGACGCGTTCGCCGAAGAGGGATACAACCTGCGCGCGCCCAACGTCCCGTCCGCCTTCGTGCGAGGAAAGACGATCTACGTCGGCTACCACCATCTGCCCGCCGATTCGCCCGACCCGCCGACGGCGAACGACATCTTCCTTACCAAGTCGACGGACGAGGGACAGACTTGGAGCCCCCCGGAGGACGTAACGATCGCCGACCCCCTAATGGACCATTTCACCCCTGACATTGCCGTGGCCGGCGGAATGGTTCATGTGACCTATCGCTCGCATCTACCGGCCTCCGTTGATGCGTCTTCCGAAGTAGCCGCGGTCTATCTGCCGGTCCGCATCGCGCCGAGCTCCCCGTTCTTCGTGCCGGGGACCCCCATCACGTTGAAGGTCTCGGACGCCAACTTTGCCGCGTTCACCACGATGGGCGCGTTCAAGTTCTTCGGCGACTACGCGGGGATTGTCGCCGCGAACTGCATCGCGCATCCGATCTGGGGGCAGTCACAGGAGTTCCAGAATCAGAGCGACAACGACACCAATACGCACGAGCGAGCGTTCAGCGCGCGGGTCCGGTACGCCAACAACTGTGAGACCCGAGAGGGAGGCGGCGAGGGCGGCGGGGACGACTAGCGTGGGCTGATCCCGTTAACGCCCGGCGGTTCGAGCCTCCCCTTCGAACCGGATAACCTTCACGCCATGGAGTTTGACCTCAGCCCGGAGCAAGAGGAGTTTCGCCGGACGGTTCGCGAATTCGCCGAGGAGGTCGTGGCGCCTCGGGCCGAAGAGATGGATCGGGACGAAGAGCTGGCCCTCGACATCGTCAAGCAGATGGGCGAGATGGGCCTGTTCGGCCTTCCCTTCCCCGAGGAGTTCGGGGGTCAGGGCGCCGACTTCCTGACTCTGTGTCTGGCCATCGAAGAGCTGGCGCGGGTCGATTCATCGATCGCCATCACTCTGGAGGCGGGCGTCGGCCTGGGTGCGAATCCCATCAACGCGTTTGGTACCGACGAGCAGAAGCGCCGGTGGTTGGTTCCAATGTGCCGCGGCGAGATCCTCGGCGCGTTCGGCCTGACCGAGCCAGGAGGCGGCTCGGACGCCGGGTCCACGAAGACCACCGCTCGGCTGGAGAACGGCGAGTGGGTGATCAACGGCTCCAAAGCGTTCATCACGAACTCAGGAACGGCGATCAGCAAGGTCTGCACCATCACTGCGGTCACCGGAGAGCGCGACGGCAAGCCAGAGATCTCGGCCATCATCGTCCCGACCGACACGCCCGGGTTCGAGGTCGGCAAGGCCTATCGAAAGATGGGCTGGCACGCCTCCGACACTCACGAGCTGTCGTTTTCGGACTGCCGGGTCCCCGAAGCGAATCTGTTGGGGGAGCGCGGTAAGGGGTTCGCGCAGTTCCTGAACACGCTCGACGACGGGCGAATCGCCCTCGCTTCTCTTGCGGTCGGGCTGGCGCAGGGGTGTCTCGACGAATCCGTGAAATACGCGAAGGAACGTGCGGCGTTCGGCAGACCGATCGGAGCCTTCCAGGGGATCCAGTTCAAGGTCGCCGACATGAAGGTCGCGGTGGAGACCGCCCGGCTCGCCACGTACCGGGCGGCGTGGCTGAGGGACCAGGGCCGGCCGTTCAAGGCGGAGGCGGCCCTGGCCAAGCTGCACGCCAGCGAGATCGCCGTCACCTGCGCCAGGGAAGCGGTTCAGATCCACGGCGGATATGGGTTCGTGGAGGAGTTCCCGGTGGCCCGCTTCTACCGCGATTCCAAGATCCTGGAGATCGGCGAGGGGACCAGCGAGATCCAAAGGATCCTGATCGCCCGGGACCTCGGGCTCCCCGGAACGGAGCTCTAGCCCCCCAACCCCCAGAGTGGGTTTGACAAGACCGCGTGCGGTCCGGTACGCATATAGCCCATCCGGGCTAGTCAACTAGTCCATTCCGGGGCGGGCGAGCGAGGGGAATGCCCTTGACACGGCAGGTTAGGGTGAGGTTTCTGTGAGGGGGGTTCGAACTTCTGCTGTCGCACGCGCGGCGGCCGCGATGGCTGCTGCTATCACGGTCCTGTCATTTGCCCCCCACATCGCCACAGCAGACACCAAGCACGACCTCGCCGCGGCCAAAGCCAAACTGAAGGCGATCGAAAAGCGCGTTGAAGCTGCGCTTGGTCACCTCCAGCAACTCAAGGAACAGGGCGACGCCATCGTCGCGCAGATGAACGGCGTCGCGTCCACGATTGACGTCATCCAGGCCCAGGAAGAAGACGTTCGCAGTCAGATCACCGACACCCGAGGTCGCCTGGCGGTTTCGGAGCTCGGCCTCGACGCCCTGAACGCGTTCGATGAGCTCGCGGTCGCTATCGGTGGCCCGGTCCACGATCTCCAGCCGTGAGCTCAGGTCCGAGAGCGAGTCGGACCCGAGGAGGAACTCCAGGCTGACGCCGCCACCGTTTTGATACGCACGGCGGGCCCGTTCATCCAGCTGAACCTGAAGGTCCGCCAGGCGACCTCGGGTGTCGGTGATCTGACTGCGAACGTCTTCTTCCTGGGCCTGGATGACGTCAATCGTGGACGCGACGCCGTTCATCTGCGCGACGATGGCGTCGCCCTGTTCCTTGAGTTGCTGGAGGTGACCA
>DASVPT010000350.1:0-2531 GCA_036389535.1 Actinomycetota bacterium | reverse complement strand
GAAGCTCCCGAATCCGCCGAAGCCGCCGCCGAAACCGTCGTCGTCACCGAAGCCGCCGCCCCCGCCGTCCGGCGGTGGGGTCGTCGCGCCCGCCTCCTGGGCGCAGGTGGGCGAACCCGTGTTGTTGTTGCTCGGATCGTCGTCGATGGCGTTCGTGGGAATCGCGGTGGCGTTGTCGCAATAGGGTCCCGGTGTGCCGGCCGTGAACTCGAGCTTGATCACGTTGGTCTGTCCGGTCACCGGAACGTCGGCAATGGTGAACGTGCAGGTGACGCCGACGCCCGCGGTGCAGGTCCCTGGCCCCGAAGAGCTTGAGAACGTTTGGTTCGGCGTGGCGAAGTCCTGGACCGTGATGTTCAGCGGCCCACAGTTGACGAACGGACCTCCAGTGGGCGTCCGGCTGAACGCCGTGATGGTCAAGGTGTGCTCGAGGTTGTCACCCGCCACAACGTTGGTGGACGGCTTGACGCCTTTGCGGATTCGAACGTCCACGTTCGTGCACGCGATTGGGGCAGCATGCGCCGGGAGGACCGAGACAAAAAGCGACAAGCCGAAGGCTGCAATCAGAAGAAACGCGACCCGCGGTACGAAACGCCTAGCCAACCGTGCCACCTCCCACGCGAGGATTCGCCACTGGCCGGTGCCCGCCGGCGAATCTTGCCCTGACTAGCGCATTGTAACTAGATCCGGGAAGGCGCGCCAGTGGCAAATTGCCTGGTGGCAGCTTGGTTTGCTTCGCTAACCGCCGGCGTCCATCGCCCGGGCCTTGAGCGCGCGGAGGATCCCGTCTTTGCCCTCCAGGAGGAGACGCCTGACCGGTGCCGGAACGCTCTTCTCGTCGAGGTAGCGGTCGGTCTGCTCGACGACCCGCTGGTCCACGATGAGGTGGGGGTACATCCGCCGGCCGAACGCGATGGCTTCGGACAGATCCCGGCTGTCCCAGAGCTCCGCGAGCGTCTCGAAAAAACGGTCGGCGTACGGCTCCAGAAGCGCTTCCTGCGACGGCTGTTGGAACGCGGCCATGACTTCGTCCATGAGGGCCAACGGCTGCCCGGTGTCCTCCACGATGAGCTTCCACGCCTCGGCCTTCGCCTCGGCAGTTGGACGAGCCGCGCGCGCCGCAGCCGCGTGCCGGTTGCCCTTGTCGCTCGGGTCTCGATCCAGCTCGGCGGCGATGACGGCCTCATCGACGGCGTCCTCCGAGGCGAGCGACCTGATGAATAGCCAGCGGAGCTCCGTATCGACGGTGAGTCCGTCGAACGTCAGCGAGCCCTCGAGAAGGCGGCGAACCATGTCGACGTGCTCGGGAAACCGAGCGGCTGAGGAGAACGCCCGCGCCCAGGCCAACTGGTGGTCGCTGCCTGGCGCGGCCTCACGAAGGTACCCATGCGCGGCCTCAGCGAACGCTTGGTTGGCCGTCTCGCGGTTCGCCGGATCGCCGTACAACCAGATCGCGCTGCCGGCCTGGGCGGCGAGGTTTTGCACCACGCCGACCTTCGACTCGGTTCCGACGTTCCTGACCACCAGCTCCACGTAGTCCCTGGCTCGGATCTCGGCGTCTCGCGTCATGTCCCAGCACGCCGTCCAGCACAGCGCGCGCGCCAGCGAGTCGTCGAGGTCGCGAAGCCGCTCGATCACGGTGCGGAGCGACCGCTGATCCAGGCGAATCTTCGCAAACGTCAGATCGGCATCGTTGGGAAGGACGAGATCGGCGACTCGCTCTCCAACCAGATCGGGGACTTCGGTTCTGGCCCCCGAGGCATCGAGCTCCACTCGACGGCGGACCTTCAGGCCGTCCGGGCCGGCGTCGTACAGCCCGATCCCAATGCGGTGCGAGCGAAGCGTCGGCCATTCCTCCGGGGCCTCCTGGACCAGCGCGAACGACGTGAATGTCTCAGCGGCGCCGTCGCCCTCGGTGTGCAGGTCGAGGCGAATCGTGTTCACACCGGCGGTTTCGAGCCACTCCTTCGACCAACTGTGGAGGTCCCGGCCGGAGACGTTTTCCAGCGCCGCCAGGAAGTCGGCGAGCTCGGCGTTGCCGAACTCGTGCTCCTTGTTGTACAGCTTGGTCCCGTCCAGGAATCGGTCCTGCCCGACCCACGCCGCGAGCTGCTTCAGGACGGACGCGCCCTTGGCGTAGGTGATCCCGTCGAAGTTGAGGTGGATGGATTCGACGTCGGGGATCTCGGCAACGATGGGGTGCGTCGTCGGCAGCTGGTCCTGACGGTAGGCCCAGGTCTTTTCCAGGTCCGCGAACGTCGTCCATGCCTCCTTGAACCGCGTCGCCTCTGCCTGCGACAGCACCGCGGTGTAGGAGGCGAAGCTCTCGTTGAGCCACAGGTCGTTCCACCACCGCATGGTGACGAGGTCGCCGAACCACATGTGGGCCATCTCGTGGAGGATGGTTTCGGCGCGGCGCTCCCGTGAGGCGTCGGTGACGCGGGATCGAAAGATGTACGCGTCGTTGTAGGTGACGCACGCGGCGTTCTCCATGGCGCCGTGGTTCGATTCCGGGCAAAAGACCTGGTCGT
>DASVPT010000349.1:0-2359 GCA_036389535.1 Actinomycetota bacterium | reverse complement strand
TCGCGACGACGGCCGCCGCCCCGGCGTCGATGGCCGCGACGATGCCGTCACGGTCCATGGTGGCCTCGCCCGAGCCGGCCATCACCGGATTCTTCAGCTGGATGGGCCCGACCGCGACAGAGAGGTCCGCGGACACCTAGGTGCCGGGCCCTCGGTTCAGCGCTGCGCGAGCCTCGGCCACGCTGCTCTTGGCTCCCGCCTGCAGCACGGCCAGGTCGGAGGAGAGGGCGACATACCGAACTCCCTCAGGGATCTCGCTCGGGCTTGCCGCGTACGCCCCGAGGCTCACTCCGACCGCTGCAGCAGCCTTGCGGATCTCATCGATCCTCGCGGCGAGCGCCTCCTTGTCGAGGCCGAGGTCCACCAGCAGATCGACGGCCCCGATGAACGCCACGTCGAGCCCGGCCTCGAGGATCGCGTCGAGGGGATCGGCGGTCTCGGCAGACTCGATCTGTCCGATGAGCAACGGCGGCGGTGCCTGAACGACCTCATGAAGTGATCGCGCGCCATACCCCGCTGCGGGCTGCGCCAGCGACGCCGACCGCCGTCCCGCGGGCGGATACCGGGTCGCCGCGGTCAATTCACGAACCTGATCGACACGCCGCACGTCCGATAGCTGAATCCCGGCCGCGCCCGCTTCGAGGAGTTGATTGATGATCCCGCCGTCGACCGCCGGAATTCGAGCGATGGCGTCGATTCCCCCGGCGAAGGCATGCCGCACCAAACGAAGAGCGTCTCCCGGCCCGAGCTGCGAATGCTCCATGTCGATGAGGACGAAGTCGAACCCGGCGCCTCGGGCGATGTCGATCGTCTCGAGCGACGAGAGCTTGATGAACGTCCCGACGACGGCCTCGCTTCCGAGGCGCGTCCGCAATGCCTCGTGGGTTGACGAGTCTCGGGCCATCTGGAACGTTGTCTCACATGGTAAGGACGGGCGCAACGCACGACCGCCCGGCCACGATTCCCACCCGCGGCCACCTCATTGCTGGCGAAGAAGTGCCAGCTGCGGCCGGCCAGACCTTCGACACGCTGGATCCAGCCACTGCATCGCCCCTCGCTCGGCTGGCCCGAGGAGACAAGGAAGACGTCGACCGGGCGATTCGCGCGGCCAGGGCCGCCCAACCCGGCTGGGCTGCCGTCGACCCGATGGATCGAACGCGTCTGCTGATGCGGATGGCCGAGCTGGTCGATCGCGAAACCGACTCGTTGGCCGAAACGGAGAGCCTCGATGTCGGCAAGCCCATCCGTGAAGCGCGAACTCGCGACCTTCCCACAGTCGTTCGCACATGGCTCTACTACGCCGGGTGGCCCACGAAGATCACCGGAACCACGAACCCCGCGGATCCCGGGGTCTTCACCTATGCGCTCCGGGAGCCACTGGGCGTCGTGGGCGTGATCACGCCGTGGAACTTCCCGGCCGTTATCTTGTCGTGGAAGATCGCGCCGGCGCTTGCGTGTGGGAACACCGTGGTGCACAAACCCGCCGAGGAGGCGCCCCTCACGGCGCTCCGGCTTGCTGAGCTGGCCCTGGAGGCCGGTTTCCCCCCGGGCGTCTGGAACGTCGTCACCGGCGAGGCCGAGGCCGGGGCCGCTCTGGCCGCACACGACGACGTCGACAAGGTGTCGTTCACGGGATCGACGGAAGTTGGGCGAGAGATTCAACGTGCCGCCGCGGGAAACTTGAAGCGTCTGACGCTGGAGCTCGGAGGGAAGTCGGCGAACGTCGTCCTGGACGACGCCGACCTCGACGCCGCTGTGGAAGGGGCGATGCGGGCGACGTTTCGGAATCAAGGGGAGGTGTGCACCGCCGGAGGGCGGCTGGTCGCGCATCGGAGCGTGGTGGGCGACCTCGTCGAGCGAGTGGTGGATCGGGTGTCCGGGCTGCGCATCGGGCGAGGCCTGGACCCGAAGACCGAAGTCGGACCGCTGGTCTCGGCGCGACAGCGCGACCACGTCTTGGACCTGTACTCAGCGGCGGTCGCCGAAGGCGCTCAGCCAGCGGTCGGAGGCGGCCCGGCCAGGATCGCCGAGTTTCCCGAGGGATTCTTCGTCGAACCAACCGTGTTCGTGGAGACGCGCAACGACATGCGCATCAACCGCGAGGAGATCTTCGGTCCCGCGGTCGCCGTCATCTCAATCGACGACGAGGAGGAAGCGGTCCGCGTCGCCAACGACACCAAGTTCGGATTGGCGGCGGCAGTTTGGACCAAGAACGGAGCGCGGGCCCATCGCGTGGCCCGAGCGCTGAACGCCGGGACCGTGTGGGTGAACATGTACGGCGGGCTCGATCCCTATGCGCCCTACGGTGGGCGCGGATTGTCGGGCCACGGTTACGAGCTGGGTCCTCAGACCATCGACG
>DASVPT010000348.1:0-3737 GCA_036389535.1 Actinomycetota bacterium | reverse complement strand
GCGACCCCCTTTCCGGCCAGCCGGTTGACTCTTCGTTCTGACTGACCGTCGGTCAGTGTAGTGAACCGCGAGTCAGCATGTCAACCTGGGACAGAGGCCCTGCGCGGTGGTTAGGGGGAAAGAACCTTCCTGACCAGCTCTTTTGCCCCAGCCACGAGGCGATCTCGGTCGATCTCCTGGCCATTCAGGATGGACTCGAGCACGGCGCCCTCGATGGCGTGCTTGATGAACGTGGCGGTGAACATCGGGTCGGTGGCGGAGAAGGTCCCCGAGTCCCGCCCGCCCTGGATGCCCAGGGCCATCATTTCGGTCAGCCTGCGCTCACACTCGGCGAAGGTCTCCTGGGTCTCGGGAGTGAGTCCTTCCTTGGTGAAGACGTACAGGACATCGCGGTGCTCAAGGTCGAAGTCGATCCATCCCTCGATGACCGCGTCGGCCAGCTCCCACCAGTCCTCCCGGCCGAACCGATCCAGATAGCTCGCCGCGTGGGCCATGATCTCGGAGACGAAGCGTTCTCTGAGCGAGGCGAGCAGGTGCTCCTTCGAGCTGAAATACAGATAGAAGGTGCCCTTCGCCACGCCGGCCGCCTCAGCGACGTCGGCGATCGTCGCCCCGGCGATTCCCTTCTCGGCGAACACCTTGACCGCGGCGTTCAGAAGGTCGTCTCGCCGGTGCTCCGGGCTCTTTATGGTGCGCTTTCGCTTGACGAGGACCATGACTGACTAACGGTCAGTATACCCGCGGAAGGTCGGCGCAACTGCGACCGGTCCGAAGGGCCCGACGGGGAAGTCTCAGGCGGTGAAGGAGACCGTCAGGAGGTCGCCGCTCGAGTAGAACCGGCCCGACTTGCGCGAGGCGCGAATACGCACCCGCACCTCGCCGGAACCCGACGAGCCTCCGACGTAGTCGGCCAGGGTCCCGACCGGGGACTTCTGGACCAGCACCTCGGAGGTTCCCACGCTTCTCGAATCCAACTGGACCCACGATCCCTTCGTCCAGTTGTAGATCGAGACGATCTGGGTGGCGCTGGCCGAGTTCTTGCCCCTGTACGTCACCGACAGGCTCTTGAGTGAGTTCGAGACGTCGGTGACCGTCGCGTACCAGTAGGCCCTGTAGGTGCTCGACGTCGTCGAATTCACCTGGAAATAGACGTTGTCATCGGCGCCCAGATTCGCGCTCGAGCCCGCCTTGGCCGATCCCGACTGGATCGTGGTGCCGCTGGGTGCGTTCGTCACCGTCGCGAGCGTGACGAAGGACCAGGTCTTTTCGGCGTCGAGGGGATTTCCGGCCGAGTCCGTCGCGGCGGTCGTCACGGTCGCCCCGTAGGTCGTCCCTCCGGCCAGCGGAGCGCTCGGCTGAAACGTCATGGTGTTCCCGCTCCAGGAGAACGCCCCGGCCACCGCGGTGTTGTCGCCCGCGTTCATGAGTGAGAAGGCGTCCTCCGCGGATGTGTGGTCCATGGGTTCGCTGAACGTCACCGAGACCTTGGCGCTGGTCCCCACCCCTGAGGCCCCGTCGGCCGGCAAGACCGAGGAGACGGTCGGAGACGTCACGTCCGGTGCCGGAGCAGGAGCGGGCGCCGGCGTCCCCGCCCAAGCCATGTACCCGTAATAGCGGCCCGAAACGGGGTGGCTTGGGTCGCCGGTGAAGCCGTAGGTCGGAGTGGCGACGCTGTGATCTTGGGCCGTCGTGACCATCGTGTTGATGATCTGGGCCGGGCTCTGACCGCCGCATGGTCCCGGAACCGAACCTTCGGCAATGCAGAGCGCCACTGCCCCCGCGATGTGCGGCGACGCCATGCTGGTCCCGGAGATGGTGTTGTATCCACCGTTCATCCACGTCGACCGAATACAGACGCCCGGTGCCGCAACCATGTGTGATCGGCTCGCCGTTTTGACGGCGTAATTCGAGAAGGATGCGTAGTTGTCGTCGGCCAACTTCCAACCGCAGGTGGTGTTCCCGCCGTTCGCCGCACCCATGCCGTCGCTGTCCGAGACCGCCGTCACCGTGAGGACCTCGGGGTACGCCGCAGGAGTGTCGACCCCGGGGTATTGAGCATCACATCCGATGTTGTCGAAATCGCAACCGCTGTTGCCGGCGGCCACGACAAAGGTCACGCCTGCGTTCGTCGCGTTGCAGATGGCCAGATGGAGCGAGTCGCTGGAGCAGCTCGTTGGGGCATCCCCGCCGGTTCCACCGAGCGACATGTTCGCCACGGCGATGTCGTTGCTCGAGCTCGTGTCGGTTCGGGTGGCGGCCACCCAGTCGATGCCGCAAATGACGTCCGACCACGATCCGTTTCCGTTGTAGTCGAGGACCTTCACCGCATAGATCTTCGTGCCGGGTGCAACGCCAACCACACCGGAGCCGTTGTTCTTCGCCCCGATCGTTCCCGCGACATGGGAGCCGTGGCCGTTGTCGTCGTTGGCCGACGCACCCGAGGTGAGGCAGTTCTTGCCCTGCGCCGCGTTGAGGTCCGGGTGGGTCAAGTCGACGCCGGTGTCGATCACCGCCACGTTGACGCCGCTGGCGGTTCTCGTGGTGGTCGCGGTGGCTGCCTCGATCCGCCGGACGCCGGTCGGAGGGGTCGGTTCACCCGAGCTGAGGGGACTCACGTCGAGCGCCTTCACCGGGCGATCCTCGCTGACCACGAGGACATCGGGGTCGCCCTTCACCCTTTGAAGCTGCTGAGTCGAGAGTCGAGCTGCGAATCCCTTCAACGCATGGCTGAACCGGTGGCTGGCCTGAAACCCAATGGACGCCTCGAGCCGGTCCGTCTTTCCCCTGACGTCTCGCACACCGTTTGCGTAGGCGACGATGTAGGACTGAGCCTTCTGGGCTGCCAGGCCGGCGCCGCCCCCGGTCACCAGCTGGGACAGCGACGATCGGCTGTTTGTAGCCGTGACCCGGCCGCCCGGGAGCAGCGCGGATGCCATCGCCACAGCGATCGCCGCCACAACGCCGAGGATCCTGCGTTGAACCAGCGAGAGCGTCATCGACTTCACTGTTGTTGAGGTGTCCGAGGAAACACGGGCTCCATCCAGTTGGACGCGTGGATAATCAGCGCACTGACCACGGTACTACTCACAAGGATGCCCCACAGTGACTGGAGAAAACGCCGGGGATGGTTAAGCCATCGCAAGGGGAGCACGGACTCCACATCTAGGTTTTCGGCAATCGAGATCAGACTCTGGAGCCGCCGCGCCGACAACCTGGAGCTGGCGGTGGGATTCGAACCCACGACCTAGCGATTACAAGTCGCTTGCGCTACCGGACTGCGCCACGCCAGCGTCGACCGATCGTAACAGTCAAGCCCTTACGACCCATGCTGATTGGATCGGACGGCGTACCCAAACAATCCGACGGCGAGCGCGGCGGCGGCATTGAGCGACTGCGTCCGCCCGCTCATTGGAATCGACACCACCTGGTCGCATGCCTCTCGGACCAGGCGCGACATCCCCACGTCCTCGGCTCCGACGACGAGCGCGAGGGGCCGAGGGGGAAGCTCCGCGTCATGAATGGTGGACGTTGCCGCGTGATCCAGGCCCACCACGAAAAAGCCTTCGTGCTGAAGATGCTCGAGGGCCCGATGGACGTTCGTGACGCGCACGACCTTGAGGTGTAGCAGCGCGCCGGCCGACGCCTTCAATGCCGCGTAGGTCAGGGGCGCCGATCGCCGTTTTCGAGCGATCAGCACCGTGGCGCCGGCGGCTTCGGCGGCCCGGGCACACGCGCCG
>DASVPT010000347.1:0-9293 GCA_036389535.1 Actinomycetota bacterium | reverse complement strand
CTAAGCAAGAAAGCCGAGTGGCCCGCTAGAAATCGATCTCTAACGGGCCACTCAAACGCTGTGTTGACTCGCTGTAATCGGGCTCACACCTTCCACCATGCTCCACCCGCGAGGAGCAGCGCGACGATTGATCCGATTGTTGCGAGCAGTCGACGAGATATCTTCATTCCTTCACCCCCTTCGTGCGAAGGTGGCCGACCGGGGGACGGCCATTCGGACGATCTGCTCGCAGTTTCGGGCCTAGGACCAAGGTGTGACAAGATCCGCTATCCCCCTACCCCTTTTGATGTAGGGAAACAACGCTAGCCCCGTATGGGCGATTGCCACCCAGGTGGGAGAGGACGATTGTGCCCCTAAGAAGAGGGTCTTCGCGATGCCTAATTCACGGGCCAGAAGTACACAGCAGGGGCTCGCCACTGCGTTTCAGGTGGCCGTAGTCGCGTTCGTCTCCTGTGTCGTCGTCCCTATGGGTGTGGTTTCGATCGCGGGGACCCTGAATCCCCAAAGGTCAACCCTGCTGGAACTCGTCTTCTGGATCGTTTCAGTCGCCGTTGTGGAACTCCTGCCAGTCCCTGTTTCACGGGGGGTTCAGCTGAGCCTTAGCTTCCCGATCCTGCTGGGAATAGCCATCCTCTATGACCCGCCTATCGCCGCTGCAGTCGCCTTCTTGGGGTCCTTCGATATCCGAGAATTCCGCCGCGAGCTTTCGTTGCTTAGGGCGCTGTTCAATCGCTCGCAGCTAGCTTTGACGGTATTTGTAGCGAGCCTGCTATTTCATTCGATCGCGTCTGTGACATCGCCTGTGTACATCTTGCTTTCAACCGTCATCTTGATATCCACGGCGGCCTACGGCGTTAACGTCGTCCTCGTTAGCGCTTATTTGCATTTGGCTTATCAGCGCCCAATGCGGGATATCCTTTCGCAACTTCGGCTCGGCGCGACTTCTGATTTCCTCCTTAACCACCTGGGGCTCGGGCTCGTCGGGCTCGTGATTGCGCGGCTCTATGACTCTGTCGGCCTGTGGTCGGTCGCCGCCTTCGTCCTCCCCCTCGTGTTCGCGCGGCAGATGTTCTTCCGAACGATGGCGCTCGAGGAAGCCCACAAGGAGCTCCAAGACCGCGAGCAGGTCCTGCGCGCCCTTTCAAACCGCATGGCCGAGGAGCGCCAGGATGAGCGCATGCAAATCGCCGCCTATCTTCATGACGACCTGGCCCAGATGCTGTTCCGCCTCACCCTGCAAGTCGAGATGGCGAAGAAGCGACTGGCCCAGGGCGAAGCCAGCGGCGTCCTGAACGACCTGGATGGGATCGCAGCAACAAAGGAACAGACCTCAGACGCCATCCGCGCGCTCATTCGAGACCTGCATCGCTCGCCCATTGGACGGAAGGGGCTCGGTGAGGCGATCCAGAGCTTCGCCGAAGACATGAGCAAGGGCATCGCCACCCAGATCCACAGCGATGTGATCGAGGTCTCGCTGCCGCCGCCGATCCAATTGCTGATCTATCAGATCGCCCGAGAGGCCGCCTACAACGCCCTGAAGCACGCCGAGGCCGACAACATCTGGATCACCCTCCGAGAGTTGGAGGACGGCGTCGAGCTCCAGATACGAGACGACGGCAACGGTTTCGACACCTCAGCGCCTCCGCCCGAAGGTCACTTCGGCTCCGTCATGATGCGCGAACGCGCTCAGGTGACGGGCGGAAAGCTCACCGTCGAGAGCGAAATCGGGCACGGCACCACCATCACGGCGACGTTCCCGAAGGTCTGGGTGGAAGAAGGGACCCGCCTCGAGGCACAGGATCTCGTCGTCTCAACCGATGGCGAGAGCGACCGAGCGCCCGAGCCAAAAGGAAACCGACCGCTTCGACCCTTCCGGCGAGGACCCCGTAAGGCGACCGCTCGCTCCTCCGAAAGCAGATCGAGCGACCGAGAAGAGCCGGTTACCGTCCCTTAACCGGTCAGGGATGGTTCCGACCATCGCTCCAGGCCCGTCTCCTCGAGCTGACGCCGTTCAGGAGCTCCAATTCGGTGCTTTCCACCCCCGCCGCGGGTGGCCGACGCCAGGACCCACGCCACGCCCAGGTAGGCGATCAGGTCCCCCACACTGAACACGTTCTTGACCGGCGCCGGAATCGCGATCACATCGGCGAGCGGGAGCAGCAGATCATCGGGCCGAGCCAGATGGTGCTTTACACCGCCGCTGTCAATGAGGTGTTGGCGAGCTTGGCGGTAATGCTGTCCCTCGGCGGCCTGGAGGGCAGCATCTGTGACCGGCATCCCCCGGTTTAGTGAGATCACGAAGATGTTGAGCAGGATTCCCACGATGAGGATGGGGAACCCGGGGAACTGGATGTTCTCCAAGACGAACGCGAGCAGCAGGAGATACGAGAGAACCAGCAGCCCGGCACCGACCCATCGCGCCGTCCGAGGGTCGAGCGACGAAGGGATCGGCATGAGCTGAAGCGCCAACCCGAGGAGGGCGAGCGGCCAGAGCCGTAGGCGTACCGAACCGAGCTTGCGGAAGCTTCCGCCGAAAATTAGACCGACAAGAAGCCCAAGGACGACCGCACCAAGGACCAGAAGCACGCGGAAAGGCTACGTCGTTCGAAACCGCGAATCGAGCAGCAGTTAGGCAGCCGAGGCGGCCTGGGTGGCCTCCGCGCGCTTTCGGATCAGCGTCTGCGAGATGATTTTGTCGTACTCGGTTTTGTGGGCCTTGACCAGCGCGCGAACCGCGTCGACGTGGCCCTTTCGGCCGGCGACGCGCTGATACTCCGCGCGATGGCGCTTCAGAAGCTTGCCTTCAGCTTCGACCCGTGCTCGAGCTTCGATTCCAGACACGAACATGCACCCCTGTATCGGTTATTTGGCCCACAAGTAAGGAACTGCAGGTCAGGCGGCACTATTCCCCACCGTCAGGTGCCCCCCGGCCTTGAGGGAGGGATCTAGGCCGCCGCTAGTTTGCCTCATTTGCGCGCTTTGCGCCAGTCCCTTGGGTCGATTCGGGCTCAAAACGAGAAACCGCAGCTTGGCGCTAACGTAGTGATGGAACATTCGAACGGGAGCCCGGCATTGGCGCAGAACATCGTGCAAAAAGTCCTTGGCGAGCACCTCGTGAGCGGCAGGTTGGAAGCCGGCGAGCCGATCACCTATCGAATCGACCAGGTTCTCCTGCAGGACGCCACCGGAACGATGGCCTGGATGGAGTTCGAGCAGCTCGAGGTCGACCGGGTCCGAGTTCCGTTGGTCGTCCAGTACGTGGACCACAACATGATCCAGCTCGACTACAAGAACCCGGAGGATCATTTCTTCCTCCAGACCATGGCCGCCAAGCACGGGGCCGTGTTTTCGCGGCCGGGCAACGGAATTTGTCACTACGTTCATCTGGAGCGGTTCGCCAAGCCCTACGCCACCCTGGTCGGCGCGGACTCCCACACGACGACGGCCGGCGCGCTCGGATCGTTCGCCCTCGGAATCGGCGGGATGGACGCCGCCGTGGCAATGGCCGGTTTTCCCTTCGAGCTGCAGTGCCCCGCCGTCGTGCGCGTGGTCCTGGAGAACGAGCTCCAACCGTGGGTCACAGCCAAGGACGTCATCCTGGAGATGCTCCGTCGTCTGACCGTCAAGGGCGGCATCAACAAGGCGTTCGAGTTCGACGGCCCCGGGGTCGCCACGTTGAACGCGACCGAGCGCGCCACGATCTGCAACATGATTCTCGAGCTCGGCGCGACAGCAGGGATTTTTCCCGCCGATGAGCAGTGCAAGCAGTTCCTGGAATACCAGGAGCGGCCACAAGACTTCCGCGAGCTCCTGGCAGACCCGGGGGCCAGCTACGACGAGGAGATCGTCATCGACCTGGCCACACTCGAGCCGTTGATCTCCAAGCCGTCCAACCCCGACAAGGTCGTCCCGGTCCGGGAGGTCGCCGGAACCAAGGTGGCCCAGGTCTGTGTCGGCTCGAGCGTCAACTCCAGTTACGAGGACCTCGCCATCCCATCGATCATGGTGAAGGAAGGCGGCGTCCATCCCGATCTCGATATGACCGTATCCCCCGGCTCGCGCCAGATTTTTCGAACCATCGCTCAGACGGGGGTCCTCGCCGACTACATCGTGGCCGGCGCTCGGATCCTCGAGCCGGCCTGCGGCCCCTGTGTCGGGATGGGGCAGGCCCCGCCGGAGGACATCCCGTCCGTGCGGACCATGAACCGGAATTTTCCGGGTCGGAGCGGCACGGTTAGAGATCAGGTGTACCTGGCCTCTCCAACCGTGGCCGGAGCCACGGCCCTTCGCGGGGTTATCACGGACCCGCGTGACCTGGAATTCGACCCGCCGAAGATCGAGGTCCCAAAGCCAGTCATCGAGGACAACATGCTGATTTATCCTCCGCCGGGCGAACAGGCCAAGGACGTGAAGGTTTTTCGAGGGCGAAACGTCCAGCCGCCGCCCGTCCCACCGGATCTGCCTGACGACCTGGCCGCGAGAGTCCTCATCGTTCTCGGCGACAACATCTCGACGGGCTCCATGTCGCCAGACGGCGTCCTGGTGATGCAGGAGCGCTCGAACATTCCGGTCATTGCCGAGTACTGCTTCAGGAAGGAAGACCCCGAATTCGTATCGAGGGCAAAGGAATGGGGCGGAGGATTCATCGTCGCCGGCGACAACTACGGTCAGGGCTCCAGCCGCGAACATGCCGCCCTTGCCCCCCTTCAGCTCGGGGTTCGCGCCGTCTTCGCCAAGGCCTTCCACCGCATCCACCGTCGTAACCTCATCAACAACGGGATCGTCCCGGTCCTGATCGACGACGCGATCCACGGCCGCGCACAGATTGGCCAGGAGTGGCGGTTGCCGAAGATTCGGACGGAGATCGAGAGCGGTTCCAACGAGATCACGATTGAAATCGGCGGCGAACGGTTTGCCGGTCAGGCGAAGTTCTCGGATACCGAGCGCCACCTGCTTCTGGCCGGAGGGCTGCTCCGATACCTGAAGCACGCCGCCTGAAATCCTCTCGAACCGAGGCCCTCAGGGTCCTTTCTCCCCAAGTTGCGAGGCGCCTCGCCGTCACCCGTCAGCGCCTCGCCGGCCCGTCGGCAGGCGCCACAGGTACCGACTCCATCATGGACGTGGCTCGAGAGCTCGGTTACCTGCAGCTCGATCCGATCAGCGTCGTGGCCCGAAGCCACCATCTCGTCTTGTGGAGCCGGCTCGGCCCCTATTCGCTGGACGACCTTTCGCGGCTCATGTGGGAAGAGCGGCGCCTGTTCGAGTACTGGGCGCACATGGCATCGATCGTCCTCACCGAGGACTATCCGATTCACCACCTACTCATGCGGCAGTACCCGTACGGTGGGTGGCGCACCGGAATGCGGCGCCGCACGGCTCAGTGGCTCGACGAGAACCGTGCCCTTCGCCGGCACATCCTGACGAAGCTCCGCCGCCAGGGCCCGCTCCGGCTCCGCGACTTTCAAGACCGGTCCGTTACGCCGTGGCCATCGAGCGGCTGGAATACCGACCGCAACGTCGACCGAATGCTCGACATCCTCTGGACGCAGGGCCGAATCATGGTGGTCGGACGGGACGGAATTCAAAAGGTCTGGGACCTAGCGGAACGCTGGTTCCCCGACTGGACGCCGAAAGAGCGCCTCAGCGAGCGAGAGGTCGTCCGCCGCGCGAGCCAGAGATCCCTTCGAGCGCTCGGCGTGGCGCGAGCTCGCGACATCGCTCAGCACTTCACGTTTCGCCGCTACCCGGGGTTGCCGCAGGTGCTGGTAGAGCTGGAGAAGCGAGGCGTCATTGAACGCGTTCGGATCGTCGACCGGGACGAAGAATGGCCCGGCGTCTGGTTCGTTCATTCGGAGGACTTGGCGCTCCTCGAACGGCTCCAGGGCGGCGAATGGGAGCCCCGAACCACACTTCTGTCTCCGTTCGACAACCTGATCATCGATCGGGACCGAACGGAGCAGCTCTTCGGTTTCCGGTTCCGAATGGAGATCTACTTTCCCAAGGACAAGCGGCAGTACGGCTATTACGTTCTGCCCATCCTCCATGGCGATCAGATCATCGGGCGGGTCGATCCCGTCATGGATCGAAGGTCGGGCCGGCTCATCGTGAACCGCATCCATCTGGAGCCCTTAGGCCCGAGATCGCTGAAGGCCGGCCGGGCAGTCGCCAGGTCACTGGATGACTTGGGCGCGTTCCTCGGCGCCACAGAGATCGAATACAGCTCGGCCGTGCCCGAGGAATGGGCGAAGGCCTTTCGCTAAGAATCAGAGCCGACCGAGACCAGTTCCCGCAATCCCGCGACTCCGAACCCCACGGCAAACCGCTCACACCAAACGACCGCGCTCCTGAACCTCGAAAGGTCGAGTCCTTCCGGAAGGGCGTAATTCTGGCTGCCGATGTTCCCCTTGAGCTTTCCGAGATCGAGATAGCGGACACCGTATGCCCGCCAATCATCTGTCGCGGGAAGCTCCGACAGATAGACGTGGAGGTCTGGTCCATTCGACGTGTCGAGGTCCTGGAACCGCAAGATCCGCATGCCTGATTCGAGCTCAAGAACGGCGGCTGAGCCGGTTGTCCGATGCTCCAAGCTGCGAAACGCTCCCCGGGCGAGGATTCGTGGCTCGGACGCGGCACGGGGGGGTGATCCCGGCGAGCGGCCTCCTGGCGGATCAACCGACATCGACGCGCGGGCCACGGGCACCCGTTCGTTGACCTTTTGGTCGAGGAATAGCTTCTGGGGCTGGAACCAGATCAGGACGAAAACGGACAGTCCAACTACTAGAGCGGCGCCTGCAATAGACGCCCGGGGGTGCCGCCGAAGAGCCCTGGGAATCCGCACTTCACTCGCTAATTTACTCTTGCCACAGCCATTACAAACTGTCAGTATTCGGCCACACTCAAGCCAGGGTCCATTGCGAGGGTCCAATTGAACGAGCAAAGCCTCCAAGCAGCTAACGCCTTCTTAGAAGCTGCGACGTCTTCTACTGAGCAGGGCGAATTCCTTCAACAATCACCTGCGGACATTGGCAAGCAGGCGGGGCTGAATAATCCATTGGCTGTAGCCCGAGCTGTTCGGGCGCTGGCTGCCAGGCGTCGAGTCGAACTGGAGGACGGCCGTTATCGGCTGCTGGACACCAAGCCTCTCGAGCCCGGTGAGCCCGAATCGGTTCCGCGGGCGCCAAGGCGGCGCAAGACGAGGCGCAAGGGCACCGTTCGCGCCGAGGGAGCGGCAGCGGACCGCCGGACGACCTACTCCGACCTGGGACGCGCCGTCGTCGAGCGGATCATCGAGCTTGGCCGCGAGGCCGGGGATGCCGTCGCGGGGGTCGACAACCTCCGGCGAGAGGCGAAGGAGAACCGAGCCGCTCGGATCGAGGCCGAACAGAGAGCGTCAAAGCTCTTCGAACGGGTCAAGGAACTCGAGACGAAGCTCGAAATGGCCGAAACGAACCTTCGGACCGTGCTCGCGGCGGCCAGGGGGCGCGGGGCGACAGCTGGGCCAACGGACAACGAGATGGAAGCGCTCCTCAGGATTTTGAAGGCGCCCTCAAGGACCGCCATCGACGGCGAGCAGCAAGTCGAGCTGGAACCGGAAGAGGCCGTCGTCGAATGACCCTGGTCGGGTCGCGTCATTCCCGCTGATCTCTACCTGATCAAGCGTCACGCCACGGAGTCGCTCGACTCCTACCTCGACGATCTTCGAACCGTCGTCAACATCGACTCGGGGACGTATGTGCCCGAGGGCGTGAATCGGGTAGCGGACCTCATGCAGCAGCGGTTCACCGACAACAGCTGGAGCACCGAGCGACATCCACATGATCGATCCGAAGGGGAGCAGCTTGGGGATGTGCTGGTGGGGACCTGTTCAGGATCAGCGCCCGGCCCGAGGGTTCTCCTCATCGGACACATGGACACGGTCTTCCCGGACGGCACGGCCGCTTCGAGGCCGTTTCGGCGCGAAGGCGATCGAGCGTACGGACCCGGCGTCGCCGACATGAAGGACGGGCTTCTGGCCGGTTTCTACGCCGTGCGGTGCCTGCGACACGCGGGCATGGATCGGTTTCAGTCTGTGACCTACGTGTGCAACCCCGACGAGGAGATCGGCTCCGTCTTTAGTGGTCCACTCATCCGGGAACGTGCCAAGAGCGCCGACGTTTGCTTCGTCCTGGAGAGCGCGCGGCAGAATGGAGCGATCGTGTCGGCGAGGAAGGGCGTCGCGGACGTCCGGGTGCTGATCACCGGAAAGGCTGCACACGCCGGTGTCGAGCCGCATCGAGGGCGCTCGGCCACTCTTCAGGGCGCCCGAGCCACCGTCGCGCTTCACGAGCTGAACGAACGGTGGCCCGGCGTCACCGTCAACGTCGGCGTGATTCAGGGAGGGACGCGGCCGAACGTGGTGGCCGACCGCTGCGAGCTCCACGTCGACATCCGCGCCCCAACAGCGGAGGCGTACGACGAGGCGCTCGCCGCGGTCGAACGCGAGGCCACCGTTCCCCACGTACCCGAGATCGAGGTTGAGGTCCGGCGACTGTCCGGGTTTCCGCCCATGGAGAAGAGCGAACCGACAGCCCGACTCGTGGAGCGGGCTACCGCCATCGCCACTGAGCTCGGGATCGACCTGCACGACACGACGACGGGAGGAGCTTCAGACGCGAACGCCGTGTCGGCTCTGGGCGTGCCCACGCTCGATGGCCTCGGCCCGGTTGCGGGCGGCGCGCACTCTGCCGACGAATGGCTCGACGTATCGAGCGTCGGACCGCGGATCGCGCTGCTTGCGGCGCTCATTGCGGACCCGCTGTGAGCACCGTGGACGAAGGTCTGTTCGGCCCCGAGTCGGTCTCCTGGCAGGTGAACCGGGAGACGGCCGTCCTGTTCGGCGGAGCTCGTGCCCTCCTCATGCACGCAGCCCATCCACTGGTCCTGGCCGGCGCTCGGCAAACTGGCTTCTACGAACGCAACCCGTGGAAACGCCTGGAGCGGACGCTTCATCTGACCTACACGATCACGTTCGGAACGCGCGAACAGGCGCAAGCGGCGGCGGCCCAGATCAACCGGGTTCATGAGGCGGTGCACGGCACTGACGCCGTCACCGGCAAGAGATACGACGCCCTGGATCCCGAGCTCTTGCTGTGGGTCCATGCCTGCCTGGTGGACTCACAGCTCCTGTTCGAGCGGAGAGTCGTGGGCAAGCTGGACGATGAAGGCCGCGAGCAATTCCACAGAGAGCAGATGGCTGGGGCGGAGCTGCTCGGTCTCGAGCGATCCCGGATTCCCCAGACGGTCGACGCTCTCCG
>DASVPT010000346.1:0-4929 GCA_036389535.1 Actinomycetota bacterium | reverse complement strand
CAGATTCCTCTGGTGGCGAAGTACGGCTACGACATCCCCAAGCTGGTGGCTAACGGGTCCTCCCTGGAGCGCCACGTGCTCAACGCCGCCAGCCCGGATATCGCGGACAACACCGCTCGCGTGGAGGCCTACGCAGAGCAGGTCTGCGGTGCGAACGGATGAGGAAGTAGCAAGCGCTCTCTGACTCTGGGTTAGCCCCGGGCGCCAGTCGGGCGCCCGGGGTTAGCCCGCTCGCCGGTCTGGCGGCCCATACTTGCAGCGCCTGGGATCTGGTTGGACACGGCGAGGAGGAGGGTATGGCCACAATCGACGCAACACACGGTGAAGAGGAGA
The DNA here is from genome assembly GCA_036389535.1 of Actinomycetota bacterium. Taxonomy (GTDB): domain Bacteria; phylum Actinomycetota; class UBA4738; order UBA4738; family UBA4738; genus JALYGK01. Next base: position 4,596 of record DASVPT010000346.1, on the reverse strand, counting down.
TAGCCTCGGGTCGCGAACCAATCGTTCTTCAGCCGGATGAGGGCAGGAGGATTGACCTCGGAAACTTCGAGATGAGCGTCAAGGCCTCCGGCGACTTGACGGCCCAAGTGTTCACGCTCCTTCAGGCTACGGAGCCACCGGGTTTCGGCCCACCGATGCACATCCATCACAACGCCGCCGAGGCCTTCTACGTGCTCGAAGGCGAGTACATCATGTTCATCGAGGATCGTCAGTACCGCTGTCCAGAAGGATCGTTCATCTATATCCCGCTGGGTATGCGACACGGCTTCCGCGTCGGTGGCGTTGCCAGCCGGAAGCTCAATCTCTACGCACCCGGAGTGATGGTCGGGTACTTCGACCAGCTCTCCGCAGCGATCGCGGATGGGGTTGCCGATGAAGAGCGCCTCGCTGGGATCGCCGCGAACAATGGCGTGGAAGTCGTCGGGCCGGTTCCCGAGGGATATCTGTAGTCAGGGCAGTCGCCTCGCGCTCCGTCTACATCGGCTCTGCTTGGTCCGCGGGCCTGAGGGCATCATCATCGGAGCGGCGGAACAGCTCAGCTGAAGTCTGCCGAAGGGCCGAACCAGGTAGTGAGCGCGTCACGGAGCCTCGCGTCGGTGCCGTCTCCCACCCAGGCGACATGTCCGTCCGGGCGAATGAGGACGGCGCTTGGAGCGGGGACCGCCCCCAAAACCGGAAGCTCCCAATTGCCAACCGCTTTGGCGTTGATCAGCTGAACCCGATCCGCCCACGGCGCGATGTTCAAGATGTCTGGTTCCCCAGGGTTGAGGAGAACGGGCAGGGCATCGTTCAGCAGAGCGAAGACCCGCACCCGACCATCGGCGGTGTCCAGGTCGAGGTCCGGAATGCGGCGGCCGAGCAGTGGGTGTCCCTCACCGAGGTCGTAGTGAACGTCGAGTCCGGAGATCATCGCGGCGAACCGCTTGCGCGGTTCGTCCATCCTCAGCAGTTCGGACAGCGTGTCGCGCAGGGCGTCGATCCGCGCATCGGAGCGGGTGAGCGCGGTCTGGGCCATGGTGTTCTGCAACACGCGGGCACCAACCGGGTGCCGCTCGGCATGGTAGGTATCCAGCAGGCTTGCCGACGACGTTCCCTTGACGACCTGAGCCAGCTTCCATCCCAGGTTCACCGCATCCTGGACACCGATGTTGAGGCCCTGCCCACCCACCGGGTAGTGCACGTGCGCGGCGTCGCCCGCAAGCAGTACACGACCCTCGCGATAGGACGCCGCCTGCCGAGTCATGTCGGTGAACCGGGAGATCCAGGTTGGGCTGTGCGCGCTGAAGTCGGTTCCCCAGGCGGCGATGAGCGCCCGGCTGAGATCTTGGAGGGTCGGCTCACCGGATTGACCGGCATAGCGCTCACTCACCACCACTCCGTACCCGCTTCCCGTCTCCAGCCTGGCGATGGCCTGGGTCCCGGCCTCATCGTGTCGAAGACCCAACTTCGGCTCTTCGCGCATTTCGACCTCGGCAATCAAGGAGCTGATCGTCGGATCCCACCCAGGAAAGTCAATACCGGCGGCCTTGCGGACCATGCTGCGACCACCGTCGCACCCAACGAGATATTCGGCCCGCAGCGACTCGCCGTCGGCGGTCTCGACGTCGACGCCGGTGTCGTCCTGGGCGAAGCCCGTCACCTCGCGTTCCCGATAGATGCGAACGCCCAGTTCGTCGACCCAGCCGCCGAGTATCCGCTCGAAGTGCTTCTGCGACAGAGCCAGCCCGTAGTTGTGACGGGTGGGAAAGTCGCTGATGTCCAACGAGACCCCGGCGAAGCTCTGTACCTGCAGCGCCTTCCCCTCCGCCAGGAACCGATCAGCGATGCCGCGCTGATCGAGCACCTCGATGGTTCGCGAGTGCAGCCCGCGCGCCCCGGGGCGAAGGAGGTCCTGGTTGGGTCGCCGTTCGACGATGGCAACGTCGACCCCGGCCAGGGCCAACTCGCCCGCCAGCATGAGTCCGGTCGGGCCGCCTCCCGCGATCACCACCGCATGCTCGGTCACAGCCATACGTCTGCCCGATCAGTCGACAGCAACACAGGCATTCGCGCGGTCCTAACGGATGGCAGCCAGAAACGCGTCCGCGTTTCGGCGGATCTCGTCGTGACTGCCTGAGGCCACCAAATCGGGAGGGGCGATGGCGTCAATGGCGTTGACCGCGATGGCTCCGGCGTCGAGAAACGCGCGGGCATTCGATCGGTCGATGCCGCCGGACGCGATCAGTGGGATGTTCGGGAAAGGCCCACGCAGGGCGCGGACGTACGCGGGGCCGCCCGCAACCGCGGGAAAGAGTTTGACCGCCGTCGCGCCGGCGTCGTGCGCAGCGAGGACTTCGGTCGGGGAGAGCGCACCAAGAATCACTGGCACGCGGTGATCCCGAGCGGTCGCCGCAACGTCCGGAATCACCGTCGGTGTGACGACGAATTTCGCGCCAGCCGCAATGGCTTCGGTGGCCTGGCCTCGGTTCAGGACCGTCCCCGCCCCAACAACGGCGTCTGGAACGGCGGTCGTCGCCTCCCCGATCGCATCGAGCACCGCTCCGATTGAGAACGTGAATTCGACACAGGTGATGCCGGCATCCACGAGCGTCCGCGCGAGGCCGGCCGGGTCAGCGACGCGGTCAGCGCGGATGACGGCAACGACCCGTTCGTTCCGAATGACTTCCATGACGTCCACGCGGCGGTCTATTCCTCTCGAGGATGCAACAGTAACCAGTACGCTCGGGATGGCCCCCATCCGAGACCGCGGGTCGCAGCGGGGTGCAGCAGAACGAGTCACAATCCGGGGATGACCGCCTCCTCGGCAAAGGCGCGGCCGGCATCCGAGGGTCGCCTGTCGAGGGTTCTCGTGCCAACGCTTTGGATGTGTTGCATCGCGTTCGCCGCGGTTGCCGCCGTGTTCACCTTTCTCGATGTCCGGCTCGTGCCTGGGTATCAGCTGCTTGAGGAAGCCGGGATTCCCATTGCCCTGACGTACGGGACGACTGGGGCGTTCATCGCGTCACGCCAACCCGCAAACAAGGTGAGTTGGTTCCTCCTAGGTTGGGGTTTTGGGGCCGGGCTCAACGCCGTCTGCACCAGCTACGTGGCCTACGGGTACACCCTCCACGCGACGCTGCCTGGCCTGGCGCTCGCGGCGTGGCTTCATGGCTTGCTGATCGCCGTCCTCGTACCCGGCGCGTATCTGGTGTTCATGATCTTCCCCAATGGCTCGCTGCCCTCGCGATGGTGGCGTATCACGGCAGGGGTGGTGCTGGCCATCGTGACCGCTTTGGTGCTCATCGCCATCACGGCGCCAAGGATCTACCCGAATGTTCTGCCCTCGCTTTCGGTGCCCAACCCCATCGGCATCCGTAGCCTGCCGTTCGCAGCAGGCTTGACCTGGGCCCCCGCGTTGCCATTCCGTCTCCTGGGAATCCTGCTGTGCCTCTCCGCGATCCCAATCCGGCTCAGACACTCAACGGGTCTGGAACGTCAGCAGCTGAAGTACGTGGCTTACGTCGCCCTCCTGATGCTGATCGGGTTCGCGATCGGGCTCGCCGCCACCCTGGCCGGGATCGATCAGGCGCACATCGTCCTTCCACTGACTGCCCAGATCGCGCTGGGGATCGGTTTCCCGGTGGCGGCCGCCCTCGCGATCCTTCGATACCGCCTCTACGACATTGACGCACTCATCAACCGCACGGTCGCCTACGGGATGGTCACCGCGGTGTTGGCCGGCGCGTTTGCGGTCGTGAACATCGTCCTCCAGCGCCTGCTCCAGAGAGTTACCGGCGGGCAATCCGATGTGCTGACGGGGGTGTTGATCGTCGCAGCCGCCCTGGTGTTTGCTCCGCTCCGCGCTCGGATCCGCCCGATAGCTGACCGTCTCCTGCCGCCCCGCGCGCTGCTGACCATGCTCTTCATCGACATCGTGGGGTCGACGCGAATCGCGGCAGAGCTCGGCGACGAGCGGTGGCATGCCGTTTTGGGTCAGTTCCAAGCGACGGTGCGTCGCGAACTCTCGCGCTTCGGAGGCCACGAAGCGGCCACCACCGGCGACGGGTTCTTTGCAACGTTCCAGCGCCCGACCACCGGCGTTATGGGTGCTTGGGCGATTCGCTCCGCGGTGGAGGAGCGTGGCCTCCTGATTCGGACCGGGCTACACGTCGGGGAATGCGTCATCCGAGGTGAGACGCTCAGTGGACTGGCTATTCACATTTGTGCGCGGGTTATGGCCGCAGCGGGCGACGGCGAGATCCTCCTGACCGACGCGGTGCGAGAAGCCGTTCCGGCTCTTAAGGATCGACTGGCCGATCACGGACGGCACGAGCTGAAGGGCGTTCCCGGTGAGTGGCAGCTGTTTGCGCTCCGTTCCGCGCCCACGGCTGGGCCAGAGTAATCCGAACATCTGCTTGCTGCGTGGCCTGAGGGCATCATCACCGGACTGACGGAGCGGCTCAGCCGATGGCTGCCGAAGACCACCTCGGCTCGTACCGCATCGCCACCGCTCCCGAGCCGAACTCCAGACGGCTGACGAGCTTCAAGTCGAGAAGCTTCGACAGCCCAACGCAGGTCTTCGATCGAGCCGACCAC
>DASVPT010000345.1:0-10022 GCA_036389535.1 Actinomycetota bacterium | reverse complement strand
CCGAAGCGGAGGCCAGAGCAACAAGCTCATCACCGCCACGCCGGCCGTCGTCCCGATGGCCAAAACGTATCGCTGCGCGTCGGACAACGTGTCCGGCGAGTGACCTCCCGGCAACGCCGCAAACGCGAAGAACGTCGCGGTAACGATGACGTTGTTCGCGATCGGGGCGAACATGGGCCAGCCGAATCGACGGTGCGCGTTCAACAGGCCGGTCCAAACACCGGCGCCCAAGCCATAGAACACGATCTGCGGAAGGAACCATCGCAAGAAGAACGTGGCGAGCTGACGTTCGGCCTCCGCCTGCGGCCCGTGGGCCCGAAACGTGTAGAGGCGGATGATCGGACCGGCCAGCACCATTCCCACGACCGCCACGGCCGATAGAACCAACACGACCACCGTGAGAAGGGTTCGCGCGCTGCGCCAGGCGGCCTCGCGGCCCTCTCCGTGGAGTCTTTGGACGAACACCGGGACGAAGACAGAGGAGAGGATCCCTCCGAAGGCCAGCTCGTAAACGATGTTCGGTGTGGTGTTGGCGACGTTGTAGGCGTCCGCGAGCCGGCTCTCGGCGACGCCGAGCGCGTAGGTCAGGGCGGCCAGACGAAGGAACCCGGTGAGCCGGGAGAGGAACGTTCCGGTCGCCATGACGAACGAGTGGCGGGCGAACGAGCGAGCGGTGTCCTCTTCGTCTCCGGCGATCCGAACCGTCGGGACCTGGCCGGTGTCGTCGGCGTCCTCGGGGGGTCTCACGACCTGGATCGGTGCAGAAGCCGTCGCCCCCACCACCACAGCAGGAAAAGCCCGGCCCCGATCGTCAGGAACAGCGCCAGCCGGTTGTATGCCGTAGAGCGGACCACGAGCTCGCTTTGGGTGATGGTCTCGGCGGACGATTCGGGGCCGGCCGTACGAACCTGCACCCTCACCGGGAACCGGCCTGTGGTCTTGGCGCGAACCGCAAACGTCAGCGTCTGTTCGCTGGGCGGGATGGTGATCCGGCGGGAGCTCCCGTTGACGAACGCCACGCTCAGATCGGCGATGAGCCTGACCCGTATGCGCAGCGGAAAGCTCGAGGAATTCCGAAGGGTCACAGGGATGAACCCTTGGCGCGAGGTAAGCGTCACCACGCCTTCGGTCACATCGAGGCGGTCGTACGTGGTCTGGATGGCGTCGTCCACCGACTCCACGAACTGCTGACCGACGGTTGTGTCTCCGCCGGTCGCCGCCGTCTCCGCGAGGAGGAGACGGTCGCGAAGGCGGTCGATAAGCGGACCGGCATCCTCCGCGGTGCTCTGGAACTGGTCGAGGGAGGTTCGAACTTCATTGAGACGGCCAACGTATGCCGGGCTGACTCGCGGGTGCGCCGTCCGGGCCAGCGTGCCGGTGGTCCCGTCACGGACCAGGTTCGGAAGCCGGCTGGCCCGAACCGGCTTCAACCAAGGCGATGACTGGACCAGGCGAGCGAATGCGGATCCGAATCGCGCGTCGAGAGGGAATCGTTCCGGGAAGAGAACGGCAGCGGCTCGATGAGGGAGACCCGGAAACTCGAGCCACGTGGCGGCGAGCTCCCCGAGCGCCGCGTGCGCGGCGAGGGGAGGGTCCGCCGGATAGCTTCCGGCGGTGGTCATGACCTGAGGGTCGGGGACGATCGCGTGCATGGGTGAGGGATCCGCTCCGAGCTTCACCAACGGGATGGGGCTGAACTTCACCTCCGGTGCGGCCCGAACCGCGGCCGGGTCGAGAAGAACGGTTCGCACACCCAGTGGTGCGATCTGGGCCACGGTCGTTTCATCGATCAATGAGAACGTCGGACGCAACACCGCTTTCTCCGGGGCGGCATCAAGAGTGGATCCCACCACCTCACGACCCTGAGCGATGGCTGTCGGGACATCGACGCCGAGGCCCGCGCGGATCATGGTCGGCAGCACCGCGTCCCCGTAGGGAAGGGCGATGAGCTCGGTGTTCGGGCGCCGGGCCGTGCGTCTCAGAGCCGCAAGAACCCGGGCGGCGTCGGCGGCCCCCGCGGTTCCCTTCCGAATGATTCGAATCGCCCCGCTGGCGTCGGCAACGCGGTACCCGGCGCCCATCTTCGCCAGCTCATCGGCCAGAACGGGTGAGACGACGACATCGACCGGGACACCACGCATCCGTGACAGCGTCCGAGCGAAGACCGAAAGCCTGCCGGAACGGGCGATCTCAGCTTCGAGTGAACCCGGAACGAACGTGCCGTCCGGCCGGTACTGAACGGGCGCGGATAGGACCCACGTCCATGCCAGATTCAGCGGAAACCGCGGCTTCTCGATGAGAAACACCATGGGCGTGCGAAGCTCGGCGACCGCCTGGTCTCCGGAAAGGAGCTGGAGCTTCAGGGGGTAGATGGCGTTCTCCTGCCGGGAGGCCAGCGACTCGAGCGGCTCGCGCAAGTGGAACGTCCGGGTCCGGCCGGGCCGGAGCGGGCCTTCTTGAGGGAGGAGCGTCGCCGACAGGAGGCTGGTCGCGTCGGTTTGAAGGGAGAGCTCGTACTCCGAACGCGACCGCGCGGGCGCCTGAATGCTCAACACGACCGAAAGCGCGCGAAGCGGCTGATCGGTCCGATTGGTCGCCCGAATGGCCATCGTCAGCGGGCGGTTCGGCGCGTTCCACGGGGATTGAGAGACGAGCGTGAGGGTCACGTCGGGCGCCTCTTCGGCCGATGAGCGGGTCGCCCCGGTCATGGCTCCGAGTGTCGGCAGCAGGACGGCGATGACGCCGGCCGCGAGACGTCGCATCACGCGGCGTCATTGTAGTGACGGCTACGCGTCCAACCCGAGTGCGGTCGCCGCCTTTCGAATGACGTCCTGTTCGCCTCGATAGCTGGCTTTCTGAAGCGCCTCGGGGAGCGGGAACCACCGGATCTCTTCCATCTCGTGGTCATGTTTGCTGGTGTCGCCCCCGACGGCCTCCATCAGGAAGAAGGAGACCCGCTTCCGGATGCGCTGCCCATCCCAGACGTACCAGTAGGAGATATCTCCGAGTGGCTCGCGGATCTCGGCCACCAGACCGGTTTCCTCTTCGACCTCCCGCACCGCCGTCTCGGGTGGTTCCTCGCCTTCCTCCACGGCTCCTTTGGGAAGGCCCCACGCCAGATCTCCTCGCTTGGTTCGACGAGACGCCAGCGCGACCTCGGGCCCACCCGGCGTTTTCTTGAAGACGACGCCTCCCGAGGAGAATTCGTTGCGCGTCTTCATGGCCGGCTCATTTCCCCGTTGGCTGAGAGGCGATCGGTCCCACGGTCGCCTCGGAGGCCTTGATCAGATCGGTCCCCCGAATCTTGAGCACGGCCCGCGGCTCACCGCCGGCGAAGTACAGAACGCGATCCGTGTCGAGCGAGCCGTCCACCACGAGCCCGATCCCGGAGGGGAGTCCGGCGGGGGGAGTCCATTCCGGAAGGAACTCGGTGAGCTCGGTGGAACGCTGATGGGTGGCTCGGTGGAGGTCACCGATCCCGGTTGCACGCTGGATACGAGCGGGGACCGGCCGGCACGCCACCGGTACGACGACGGCCACGACACCACCGGCCGAGTGGTAGATGGACACCTTGCCCACTTCGTCGACCGGGAGATCCAACACGAGAGCGATCTGTTCCGGACCTCGCAGCCGGCCGCGAGCGAGAAACAGCTCGTGTCGCACATCGCGTTCGACCAGGAAGTTATGGACATCGACGCTGGTCCGCACGAGGTGCCTACCTTAGCGGCACGCTCTGGCTGGCACCCCCGGCGCCACGGTGGGCTGCGGCGAAGATTATTTGCGGGTCGGAGCCGAGCTGGACTGCTAGTGAGAGCCGCCCTTTCGTCCGATGCGCTGATAGAACTCGACCCCGTAGCGCTTCTTGGTGGTGTCTCCACCCTTCTTGCCGCCTATTCGGCCGATCTTCCCGAAGAATTCGTCGCCGTGGCGGGTCTTGGTGCTGAGGCCGCCCTTCCTGCCGGCGTCAGCTCGCGACATCTTCGTGGTCTCCGCCATGGGTGAGGTCCCTCCTTGAACGCTGTGCTGACCAGTGGGTACCCGCCGCCTTTGGCCACAAAACGGTACGGTCGCGTGCCTAAACGGGGGGCCGAAGCGGGTCGATGCTCCAAGGAGTGGAAATCGAGCCCCTCCTGAGCGAGCTGATCGAGGCCGGTGGAAGCGACCTTCATTTGAAGGCCGGCTTGCCGCCGATCGTTCGGCGTGACGGCCAGCTCCACCGGGCGGCGCGCCCCGACGTTGCCCCCGGGGAGACCCAGTATCTGGCGGACACGCTGCTGCCGGACGCCAAGCGGGACCAGTTGGCCCGAACCGGCGACGCGGAGATCGGAATCTCCCGCGACGGGCTCGGCCGGTTCAGGGTGAGCTTCTTCACCGAGCAGGGCCGCGTCCGCCTGGCGATCCGCCGAGTTTGGAGCGAGACGCCGACCCTCGAACAGCTGCACCTGCCTCCGGTGGTGGCGACGCTGGCCAAGGAGCCTCGAGGCTTGCTCCTCGTGACGGGTGAAGCCGGCACCGGAAAGACCACCACGATCGCCTCGATGATCGGGCTGATCAATCGGAACCGACGATGCCACATCGTGACGATCGAGGATCCGGTCGAGGTCGTGTTCGAAGAGGAGCTCGCCCTCATCGACCAGCGCGAGCTCGGTACCGACGTCGAGTCCTACGCCGCAGGCATGAAATACGTCGTCCGGCATGATCCGGACGTCATCTTCATCGGAGAGATCCGAGACCAGGAGGCGGCGGAAGCCGCGCTGCAAGCGGCCGAGACGGGCCACCTGGTCATCTCCACGATGCACACGACCGATGCGACGGAAACCGTGAACCGCCTGATCGACCTGTTCCCGCTCGGACACAACCGACAGATACGGGTGGCGCTGGCCAGCGCTCTTCGAGGCGTGATCTCGCAGCGACTCCTGCCCCGATCCGACGGAAAGGGCCGGGTTCCGGCTGTCGAGATCCTCGTGGCGACGGGAAGAGTTCGAGACCGGATCCTCGATCCCGCTGCCACCGAAGGGCTGTTCCAGGTCATCGCCGAAGGCTCGTACTACGGAATGCAAACCTTCGACCAGGCGCTGATCACCCTGGTCGAGCAAGGCGTGGTGTCGCCCGACGACGCGCACCTGGCGTCCTCGAATCCGCACGACTTCGCGCTCGCGTTGAAGCAAGCGCAACTGGCTTAGAACACGGAGAGGCCTCAAACGCGGAGGTATGCTCCGTTCGAGATGGCCCCTCCGGACCGGGCCGGACCCGCCCCCGCGTTGATCGAAGTGCCTCCCCTCACCATCGAGCTTGGGGAGCGGTTTCGCGCGGCCGGTTTTCAGCTGTATCTCGTGGGCGGATGGGTTCGAGACATGCTCCTTCAGCGCCCCGAAGAGCATCGGTACGACTTCGATTTCGCCACCGACGCCAAGCCCGAAGAGACGCTGAACGTCCTGCGCGGATGGGCCGATCGCCGCTACCTGGAAGGCGTCAAGTTCGGCACGGTCGGTTCGAAGAAGGATGGCTTCGACATCCACATCACGACCTTTCGGAAGGAGGTCTACCCGGCCGATGATCGCCATCCGGAGGTCACGTTCGCGTCGGAGATCGACGTCGATCTCTCGCGCCGAGACTTCACCGTCAACGCGATGGCCATTCGGCTTCCGGAGCGCGAGTTCATCGATCCATTCGGTGGGTTGCGAGATCTGGCAGCGCGCCGCTTGGACACGCCGCTCGAGCCGGACGTGTCGTTCGGTGACGATCCCCTGCGGATGCTCAGGGCGGCGCGGTTCGTGGCGTCGCTCGAGATGTCGACGGCGCCTCGTGTCGTGGAGGCCATGGGCCAGATGGCGGCGCGGCTCGCCATCGTGTCGTCGGAGCGAATCAGGGACGAGTTCAACCGGTTGCTCATGACGGAACGCCCGTCACCGGGTCTGGAGCTCGTGGTCGATTCGGGCCTGGCCGACCAATTCCTCCCCGAACTCCCAGCGCTTCGTTTGGAGCAGGACCCGGTTCACCGGCACAAGGACGTGCTCCGCCACACGCTCGCCGTGGTGGACCGCTGCGAGCCCGACCTCGTCCTTCGTCTGGCCGGGTTGCTGCACGACGTCGGCAAGCCGGCGACCAGGAGCTACACGGAGGAAGGGGTTCGTTTCCACCATCACGAGGTGGTCGGGGCGAGGCTGGCCGAACAGCGGCTTCGCGCGATGCGCTACTCCAACGACGTGATCCACGACGTGGTGAACCTGGTCGAGATGCATCTCCAGTTCCACACCTACCGGATGGGGTGGACGGACTCAGCGGTGCGTCGTTACGTGCGCAAGGCGGGCCGACTTCTGGACCGGCTGAACCATCTGACCCGAGCCGACTGCACAACGCAGAACCCGTTTCGCGCCAAGCAGCTCGCCGCACTTCAGGACGATCTGGAGCTCCGGATCGCGCGGCTGGCGGAGCAGGAAAACCTGGAGCGGATCAGGCCGCCGCTCGACGGCCACGACATCATGAGTCACCTCGGGATCGGCCCCGGACCGGCGATCGGCGAGGCGCGGGAATTCTTACTGGAGGAACGGCTCGAACGCGGGCCGATCGAAAAGGACGAGGCCTACCGGCTGCTCGACGAGTGGGCGAAGGCGCGGGACCTGGGCGGCGCCGCGCCATAAGTCCTCACCCCGTCGCGGGGAGCCTTCCTCGCCGGGCGGTGAGCGTCAGTCCAGGGCGAGCTGGAAGACCACGTAGAGAACCAACCACAGCCCGAACGCCGAACCGATCGTGGTCTCGATCTTTTCCAGCGGCTGCTTGGGCCGGCCTGAGGTTCCCATCAACGCGTTCGCTTCGACGGCGCCGATGATGACCGCGGCAAGGATCATGTACAGGGCCTTTTGCGCCGTGCTCGCGGCCTGCGCCAGGGGAAGGTGTGCGGAGGTCGCCATGAAGAAGAGCATGGGGATCGAGAGCACCACGTTGGTGCGCGATGCGAGAAAGGCTCGCCGGGTGGCGCCGCTCACGCGCGGGTCTGCTTGGCCTCCCGTGGAGGTCGCTTCGGCCGATGCGATGACAATTTGCTGGTTCGGCCAGATCACGCCCCATACGTTGGCGAACATGATCGTGCCGAGGACCGCCCCGGTCAGAATCGGCAGGCCCTGCGGGAACGGGCGGGTCAGGACGTCAGCCCAATTCCAGTGCTCCTGAGCGATGTAGGTCAGGATGAGCCCGAGGCCGGCAACCCAGGTCCAGACCGCCGCATAGCGAAACCACCACAGGGCGCGAGGAACGAGGCTTCGAGTCGCCGCGGTCTTCACCTCGGGGCTGGTCTGATTGAAGAAAGGTCCCTGGACGAAGTTGAAGTAGTAGAGCAGCCCGATCCAGGTGATGCCGGCAAGGAAGTGTGCCCATCTGGCCAGCAGCTGCGCGCCTTGCAACGAGGTGAAGATCTCCATCGGCCCTCCTCTCGAGCGCGGCCGAGTATAAGAGAGCGACGGTGGGCGGCGCGATGCCCGCCCAGCGTCGCGAACGCCGGGGTGGCCTACGCGGCTTTCTTCGTCGCGGCGAAGATGTCCGAGATCTGACCGATAAGGTCGAGGAGCTTTTGGCCCTGTGCCGGGTCGGTCGAACGCTTCGACTCGCCGGCCTCCTTGGTGGCCTGCCAGAACAGCTCGTGGAGGTTGCTGTGCTGCTGGAGATGCTCGGGCTTGAAGTAGTCGGTCCAGAGCACCCACAGATGATGCTTCACCTGCTCGGCCCGGTCCTCCTTGATCCTGATGCAGCGCTCCCGATATTCCTCGGCGGTCTCGCTGGGCTTCTTCGAGGCTTCCGGGTCCTGGTATTTCTTCTGGATGGCCAGGATGGCCTCGGCTTCGACGCGAGCCTGGGCTGGGTCGTAGACGCCGCAGGGAAGGTCGCAATGCGCGTGAGCGACGCGGGTCGGGCGAACCAGGTGTGAGAGCGCGGCTTTCAGCATCGGTTGATCCTCCTTCTGATCGACGGGCACGATTCCTTCCTTCAGGCTACACGGACGCTTTTCGCACGATGGCGTCCTGGGTCGCGGCGGTCGCGCTCTTCGGGCTCTTCCTTGTGCTGTGGCGTCGCCGCCCGTTCCGCGTCGAGGTGCGCGGAGAAAGCATGGAGCCAACCCTCAGAGCGGGCGACTATCTGATCGCTATCCGAAGTGAACGCCCCAGGCGCGGAGCCTTGGTGGTAGTCAAGCATCCCGCCCGGCCCAGGTTGGATCTGGTGAAGCGGGTAACCGGAGTCCCGGGTGACCACGTCGATGGCCATCGCCTCTCCGATAGGGAGCACTGGGTGGTGGGCGACAATCCGGCCGCCAGCACGGACAGCCGGACGCTCGGGCCGATTCCCGACGGGATGGTTCGAGGGATCGTTGTGCTTCGGTACTGGCCGCGTTCGCGGATCTCGTGGCTTCGCTGAAATGTCGCGGCCGCCGTTGGTTCAGGTTCGGTTGACGGCGGGTGGATACCGAACCAGCCCGACCGACGGTGCCGGCCCGTGGATCTCCTTTGCCGCGGCGATGCCTGCTTCGATCGAGGGCACGGCTTCGAATCCGGCGTGGCGGACGACCCCGGGATCCTCGGCTCCGGCCACCAGCACGCGGCCGGCGTGGCGAAGGCGTTTTAGCGGATACAAGGCCATGATCGGATGCACGGGATGGAAGCCGAACCCGAAGCGGTACTTCTCGATGTAATCCTCGCGCGCGGCGAGCTCCGGCTCGAACTGCTCGCGTGCCGCGTAGGGGTCGCGCGTCGCCGGGATGACGGAGTCCCAGACCTCTCGGTACGACGGGTGGTGCACGTCGTCCCATCGGTCGGGGCACGGAGTGGCCAGGATCACCGTGCAACCCGGTTTCCCGACCGCTTCGATCAGTCCTCCGAGGTAACCAAGGCCGGTGGAGATCAGGGTCAAGATCGGATTCGTGTGCGAGAACGCGGCGTAGGGGCTCCAGTCGGGCACGCCGTACACGAGGACGTCGACCTTGTCGTCCAGGAGCGTCCGTCGCGCCGGCTGATTGGCCCGTAGGAGCTCCAGCACCGCGCGTCGCGTCGCGCCGACCGATCCCGCGAACACCCGGTGAACCTGAAGCGGATTCGAGAGCACCGTTTCGATCTTGAAAATGCGGCCGGGACCCAGGGCTCGCTCCACGACCTCTCCCATCGCGCCCAGGATCTCGTGCATGCGGTTTCGCTCCAGCGACATGCTCATGGTGTCTGGATCGTGATGTGACCGGATGGATCGATAGCTCGACAACCCGACGCAAACCGACTTCCAGCCGCCGCTGAAGCCCCGCGTGGTCGAGGCATTCAGGTAGATGGTCAGGTCCGCGTCGGTCACCAACCGGCTGATCTCCACGTCGTGCCCCTCGGGTGTCGTTCCGAGGTGAACCAGCTCGTCCGGGTTTTCGGCGTCGTGGCATCGAAGGCGCCCGTCTCCTTGAAACCGTGAAACGACCCCTGCGCCTACCAGCCGGGAGATCTCGTCGGCCGTGAACTGCCGGTGGAGCGCGTTCGCGCACACGAGCGTGATCGAGTCGTCGGAGACGCCCGCCGCCGACAGTTCGTCCAGGATGAGCGGCAGAGCGGTGGACCACAGCGGCGCGTAGCAGGGGACCGTTGGATCGTCGAAAGCGACCGTGACGCGGCGGGCCCCGCGAGCGAGATCTCGAAGAGGAGGTTGCTCGAGCGGCGCCCTGAGCGCCTGGAGAATTCCCGCCTCCAGGTCCGGAACGGCCGGCAACGGGAGGGAGATACCGGGAGAAACGACGCGCGTGTCGTCTGGGAGCTCGGCGCTCACCCAACCGGCACCGAAAACCAGCTCTTCGGTCCGGCTCATGGCGGCGAGGCCCGTCCTCCTAAATTTCCGGCCAGCGTCGTGGGCGGCGCCTGGACATCGAGGTCCACGTCACCGCGGATGCCGTCGACGTGAGCCCATCCGGACGCTTGCCAGATGAACCAATCCTTCTCTGTCGGGCGGCGAATGAAGCGCCGCACCCACCGGAACGAGCGGAGCGAGGCGGCGAAAGGGTAGCGCCG
>DASVPT010000344.1:0-5421 GCA_036389535.1 Actinomycetota bacterium | reverse complement strand
CGAAACTCCGCGATCATCTTGCCGAGAGTCGCATCGGCGTTCTTGGGCGAAATGATCGGCTGACCCGCTGCTTCTACCGCTCTGACTGCATTCTTGTACGCCCAACTTGGGTTTGGGGACCGGCCATAAATCGCCTGCCAGGCGAGCATCAGCAATCGTCCCGCCTTTCCTTGGCGACTCATCGCGCGCTCGGCACTGAGGGCGATCGGTTCTTGTACTCGCTCCTCTAGGCACAAGCCCTTCTGACGTCGAACGACCCGCCAAAGCGAGCCAGCCTCAGTCAGCATCACGTCTAACTGCTTCGCCTCGTAGCTCGATACCGGCAGTTTGCTTAGAAGGAAATCCACTACATCTAAGAAGCGAGTCGGAGCACTCTGCATTAGACCGCGAAGTGTTGCAAGAGCACTCGAACCCCCATTCGCCCAGTTCAGGGTCACCCGGCAACGGCGCTCAATCTCATGCAGGAGGTCGATACTCAAGTACCCTGACACCCTGGATCTCAATTCCCGATCGACCCATTTCCACAGGGAAGAAACAAGCCAGCCAGGTACACCGTCCTGAAGGGCGTCGTAGTCGACCTGTTTACCTTGTCTTACGCTGAGTGGTTGCCAGTCATCCATCAAGACCGCCTGCCTCTAAGAACTACACGAGTGTAACTCTCTGGCTCAATTGGCCGCTGAGCCATTCAAAGGCTGGCGCTACGAACGGAGTCCGAGCAGCGTCTCGGCTTCGTCGAGGAATCGCCGGGCCGCAAGTTCGCTCGATGCCGCGGCCCGATCCAGAATTTGCAGCGCGGTGGGTGTATTGAGGTCGTCATCGAGAGCGGCGAAGAACGCCGCCCGCTCCCCAGCGTCATCCCACTCCTCCGCCGAGGCGCGCGATCCGGCGAACCCCCGTCCTCCCTCGGAGCCAACACCGTCGGCCTGAAAGTCCCAGTCGTCCCGGTAGTGGCGGCGAAGCAGGAAACGCCGAATGACCATGGGGTCATGCTGCTCGAGAAGGTCGCCGACGAAGATGAGGTTTCCGAGCGACTTGCTCATCTTGTCGGGGCCCATCGAGACCTGACCGGTGTGCACCCAGTGCCGCACGAATGGAAGTTCGCCCCCCAGAGATTCGGCTTGCGCGATCTCGGACTCGTGGTGCGGAAAGATCAGGTCGGTGCCGCCCCCGTGGATGTCGACCGGCTGACCGAGCAGCCTCCGGGCCATCGTGGAGCATTCGATGTGCCACCCTGGCCGTCCGCGGCCCCAGGGGCTGTCCCACCAGGGCTCGCCCGGTTCGGACCGCTGCCACAGCACGAAGTCGAGCGGGTCGTCTTTGGCCGGATCGTCGGGCCGCCCGCCGCGCTCGGCCGCGAGCTTGACCATCTCCTCCCTGGGAAGCCGCGACAGCTGCCCATAGGCCGGATCGGACTTGACCGCAAAGTAAACCGTTCCATCTCGCTCGTAACCGTGGCCCGCGGCGAGAAGGGCCTCGACCTTCTCGATCATCTGAGGGACGAACGCGGTCGCCCTCGGTGAGTGGGTCGGCGGAGTGACGTTCAGCGCGCGCATCTCTCGTTCGAACTTCGCGGTCTCCTTTTCCGCCAGCTCCAGGTAGTCCACGTGCCGCTCGGCGGCCGTTCGGAGGATGTCGTCGTCGACATCGGTGACGTTCTGCACGTGGACCACGTCGGCCCCGAGATGGCGGAGATAGCGGACCAGCACGTCGAACTGGACGTACGTGAAGGCGTGACCGAGGTGAGATGAGTCGTACGGCGTGATGCCGCACACGTACATGGTCATCCGGGGGCGGATCTCGACCTCGCGGAATTGGCCGGAGGACTCGTCGTAGAGGCGCACTCCCGCTGAGGATAGCCACTGCCCCACGCCACACGTCCTGTGTCTTACCATCAGCACCCCGCAAGAGAGGAGGCGCTCCGTGGCCGCGAAGATCACCGTAACCGGGCGAGGCATCGCAGCGGCCAAACCCGATCGATTGGACCTGGTGATCGAGGTCTCTGCTTTGGAGGCGGCTCCCGACGCGGCTCTGAATACGGTCGCAGAGCGAAGTTCGACCGTGGAGCGGGCATTCGATGGGATCGGTATCTCATCCGAATCGCGAACGACGTCGGGCGTGTGGGTAGGCGAGGAACAGGATTGGGAGCACGAGCGAAGAGTCTTTCGTGGGTACCGGGCGCGAGCTCGCTACCTGGTTCGTCTGAGCGACGCGTCGCTTCTCGGCCGCCTGATGAAAGAAGTAACCAGGGACGGGATGGCGCGTGTGGAGGGTCCGTGGTGGAAGGTGGACTCGGAGAACCAGGCACACGTGGAGGCCTGCCGCCGGGCGGCGGAAGACGCGAGGCGGAAGGCGGAAGCATATGCCCAAAGCATGGGTCTCCGCCTAGGTCAGATCGTTCGAGCGAAAGAGCCGAGCGTCGGAGTGAGATTCGGATATGCGGCGTTATCGGCGGGAGGTGGGCACGAAGAACCCGAGATGATGATCCATCCGGGATCCCTCGATGTCGAAGCGGTGCTCGACGTCACCTTTCATCTCGAACAGGGCTAAGTAGTGGGTTCATGAAAAACCGACTAGGAGCCACTGGCGTCTCTTCCCGAGAGGTCGAGATATCGGAGGCCGGCGTTGGGCTACCCGGAACGTTGACGATTCCCGAACACGCCTGGGGCATCGTCGTGTTCGCGCACGGCAGCGGAAGCAGCCGGCTGAGCCCTCGAAACGTCTCGGTCGCCGAAACCCTGAACGTTCGAGGCTTCGGAACCCTGTTGTTCGACCTCCTCACCCCGGACGAAGCGGCGGATCGCGAAAACGTCTTCGCCGTGGAGCTGCTCGCGGAGAGGCTCGCCGCGGCGACCAGGTGGCTGAGAAAACGAGCGGAGGGCAATCTGCCGATTGGCTATTTCGGTGCGAGCACCGGGGCGGCCGCAGCCCTCTGGGCGGCCGCGGAGCTCCCCGACAAGGTGGTCGCCGTCGTGTCGCGGGGCGGCCGGCCAGACATGGCCGGATCCCGCCTCGCCAAGCTAGCCGCACCCACGCTTCTGATCGTCGGAGGAGAGGACGCAATCGTCTTGGACCTGAACCGGGAAGCATTCGCACAGATTCGCTGCGAGAAGGACCTCGTTATCGTTCCCGGCGCCACGCATCTGTTCGAGGAGCCAGGCGCGCTGGAGGAGGTCTCGCAACACGCGGTTGGATGGTTCGAAAGGTTCATGAGCGACGAAGGAGTGACGCCGCATGGCAACGTATGACTCGCAGACCGCGCTGCTGGTGGTCGATGTTCAAAACGACTTCGCCGATCCGAACGGAAGCCTCTACGTCCGGGGCGGGGAGGACGTCGTTTCGGTGGTCAACCAGCAAATCGAAGCTGCCCGGCAGGCGAGCGCGCTGATCGTCTACACGCAGGACTGGCACCCCGAGAGCACACCGCACTTCGAAAAGGACGGTGGGATCTGGCCCGTCCACTGCGTCCGCGGGACGTGGGGCGCCGAGCTTCATCCCGACGTGAAGGTGAAGGGCGAGATCGTCCGGAAGGGGACCGGTGGCGAGGACGGCTATTCGGGATTCACGGTTCGCGACCCGAAGACGGGCGCCGAAGACGCCACCGGGCTCGAGGACCTGCTCCGGAGGCGGGGGATCGAACGAGTGGTCGTCCTCGGCCTGGCCACGGATTACTGCGTGAAGGAGACCGCGCTCGACGCGGTGGGGAAGGATTTCGAGACCACCGTCCTGACCTCCGGCATCCGTGCTGTGGACCTTCAGCCGGGAGATGGCGACCGCGCTCTCGAAGAGCTTCGAGCGGCGGGCGCCGGACTGGAGTGACTGGGGCCACCCCGTCGATGTTCCTTGCAAGAGCGGGGGTCTGCGCGTTCGCCCTCGCCATGGCCGCGTGCGCCACACCCGCGTCACACCTGCCGAGGATCGCGGCCAGAGAATCGGTCGACGTCAGCTCGCCGGCGTTCAGGGACGGCGGCGCCATTCCGTCCACGTTCACCTGCGATGGGCGAAACGTCCATCCTCCGTTGCGATGGCGGGGTGGACCTCCGGCCGAGGAGTTCGCCATCGTGATGGTGGACGTCGACGCGAACGAGTTCGTCCATTGGGCGGCGTACGGCATTCCCGGACAGGTCACCTCGATGGAGGCGGGAATCCTACCGACCGGAACCAAGGAGGGAACGAACGGCTTCGAGAAGGTGGGATACGGAGGGCCCTGTCCGCCTCCGGGCGACGGCCCGCACCACTACGTCTTCACGGTCTACAGCCTCCGGCTGGCCAAGGGCGAGACGGTTCGGACCGGCGCGACGGTGGACGAGCTGATCGAGGCCATCCGCTGCTGCATCCAGGCGAGGGGTTCGCTCGCCGGGACGTACGGGCGTTAGATGCCCGTGCCCGCGAGGATCGAAGGGCTTCTTCTCGACATCGACGGCGTCTTGACCGTTTCCTGGGACCCGCTCCCGGGCGCGTCGGACGCTGTGCAGTGGCTTCGAACGTCGAGGTTGCCGTTTCGTCTCCTCACGAACACGACGACGTACGGCCGAACAACTTTGGCCGAGCTTCTTTCCGATGCTGGCCTCGGCGTGGCCCCGGAAGAGATCGTTACGGCGGCAGTGTCGACCGCGGAATTCCTCCGACGGGAGCATGCGGGCGAGCGATGCTTTCTTCTCGGCCAACCCGAGCTCGAGGAGGACTTCGCCGGAGTCGAATTCGTCGAGGACGATGCCGGCGTCGTGGTGGTCGCGGGAGCCGATGACGCGTTCACCTGGGGCAACCTCAACCGCGCTCTCATGATGCTTCGATCCGGCGCGCAACTTGTCGCCATGCATCGCAATGTGACGTGGACCACGGCGGAGGGGTTGAAGCTGGACGCCGGGGCCTTTCTGCTGGGCCTGGAGGCCGCGAGCGGCGTCGAGGCGACCGTCATCGGCAAGCCCAACCGCGAATTCTTCCTACAGGCGGTGGGGCTCCTTGGGCTCGAGCCGGGGGCGGTGGCGATGGTCGGCGACGACGCCGAAAGCGATGTTGCGGCGGCGCAGCGGGCGGGACTGACCGGAATTCTCGTTCGAACCGGAAAGTTCGCCCCTCAGGACGTGGAGCGGGCGTCCATGAAGCCCCACCACAGCATCGATTCGGTCGGCGACCTGCCCGCCTTGGTGGAACGGCTCAGATCGTAGGGGTGGTCTCCGGCGATCCGCCGGCGGACGCTCTCGAGATATCCCGCATCGACACCACGCCGAGCACTTGTTCTCCCTCCACCACCGGGAGATGGCGGAACCCTCCCGACAGCATGGTCTGAAGCGCTTCGTCGGCGGAAGCTTCTGGTGTGATCGTCATCGGAGCTGTGGTCATCCATTGCGAGAGGGGATGGCCCGGGGCATCGAAGTCCTGCGACAGCGCCCGGACGATGTCTCGTTCGGTGAAAATCCCGAT
>DASVPT010000343.1:0-5833 GCA_036389535.1 Actinomycetota bacterium | reverse complement strand
ACGCTCGAGCTCGCGATGGTTCGGGCCACCGTTCCGGAGGCCGATCCGTCGGCGGCCGGACTGGCCGCCCGCATCGAGCGCCTTGAGCGCCTCGCTGGTGTTAATGAATCCCTGCGAACCCCTGAGGCTGGCGGCATCGCTTCCGCCGGCCAGCCCCCGCCCAACCCCGGCTCCAGCGACACCGCCAGCCCTCCCGCTGCCCCAGCCTCGTCAACGCCCGCAGATGGCGACGGAAGCGCTCAGCACGACGACACCCCAGCCGACACCCGGGCCGCGGAAGCGCCCGCCGCCATGCCACCCGAGAGCCCTGAGGCGGAGGCGGCGCCGCATGCGCCGTCGACCTCCACGCTCGATCTGCAGGCCATCAGGCGGTCGTGGCAGCAGCTCCTCGATCGCCTCCTCGAGCACCGCAAGATGATCCTTCGCGCCAATCTCGAATCCGTGACCGCGGCGGCGTTCGATGGTTCGACGCTGGAGCTGGCCTTCCCACCCGGCCGGAAGTTCGCCGTGGGGAAGGTTCAGTCGAAGGAGGACGAGCTTCGGGAAGTCTTTGCGGAGGTCTTCGGGATCAGCCCGCACATCGTCTGCGCGGCTCGCGACGACGTCCCCGGACTCGCCGTTGCCGATAGCGACGACGAGCCACCCGCCAGCCGGGAGGACGTGGTGGCCCGGCTGAAGGCCGAACTCGGCGCTGAGGTGGAGGAGTAGGTGTTCGAAGGTCCCATCCAGGACCTCGTCGACGAACTGGCTCGGCTCCCCGGGATCGGACCGAAGTCGGCGCAGCGATTGGCCTTCCACCTGGTCAAGGTGTCGTCGCAGGAAGCTCAGCGTCTGGCGGAGACGATCGTCGCGGCGAAGGAGAAGGTTCGGTTCTGTCGGCAGTGCTTCAGCCTGGCCGAGGGCGACCTCTGCCGGATCTGCCGCGACCCGGGGCGTGACGCCACCGTCATTTGCGTGGTCGAGGAATCGAAGGACCAGGCCGCGATCGAGAAAGCCGGTGTCATCAAGGGGCGATATCACGTCCTCGGGGGAGCGATCTCTCCGCTCGACGGCGTCGGGCCTGACGACCTGCGCGTTCAGGAGCTGCTGGACCGTGTGAGCAAGGACGGCGTCCGAGAGGTGATCCTGGCCACGAACCCCAACCTCGAGGGGAACGCCACGGCGATGTACGTCGCCGGCCTGCTCAAGACGCTGGGCGTCCGAGTAACCCGACTGGCCAGTGGGCTGCCCGTCGGCGGCGATCTGGAATACGCGGACGAGGTGACGCTGGGTCAGGCCCTCGAGGGCCGTCGCGACATGTGACTCAGGCGGCTTGGGCGTTCGCCCGATCGGCGAACCCGCTCAGAACCAACGTCCACCCACCTTCACCGGCGTAGTCGCGGCGAGCGGCGTCGACGTCGGCGCCGTAGATCTCCCACCCGCCGTGCTCGAAGTCGACGCGAGTAGCGTCGCCCTCCGCTGTGAACGTGACCGACACATGGGTCGGACCCGGTGCTTCCGGGTTGACGTGCCAGTCGAACTCCACGCGGTTCGGCGGCTCCCACACCGTGACGGTGCCCCAGTCCGCCTCCCGGCCATCGCGCATCACCTCGTAGATCCGCCCGCCCACTCTGGACTCGAGGTGGGCGCTCTGCGTGTCGGCCTCACCAATCGAATGGGTCTTGATGGGCCACCAGTCCCCGAACTGCTCGGTGAAGACCCGAAACGCATCCTCCGGTCGGCAGTTGAGGGTTACCGTCTTTTCGATCGGGGCGATTGAGGTCCCCTCCATGGTTTCCTTCCTTTCTGCTCGGCTTCCGCGACGGCCTTGAAACGGGCCAGCGCGTCATCCCAGAACTGATCGATGTACTGACGAAGCTCCGCAAGGCCGCGGCGATCGACCTCGTAGAGACGTCGCGACCCCTCCTGCCGGTCCTTCACCAGGCCGGCGTCCTTCAGCGTTCGGAGGTGCTGCGACACCGCCGGACGACTCACCGGAAGGTGCCGGGCGATCTCACCGACGGGCCGGGGACCGCCCCTGAGGCTTTCGAAGACCGCCCGCCGGGTCGGATCCCCGAGCGCATTCATCGCCTTGTGGTAAGTCTTCACTTACCGTAAGCGTAGACTTACCAGCAAAGGATGTCAAGCCGTGGCTTCGTCTCCGAGGCGCCTCCGTGTCTCACGGTCGCCTGACGGTTCCAGCTGGACCCTCCGCAACACTCCGGAGGCGGCGGCGGAACCAAGCAGGATGAGCGCGCCGCCGGCCAGCAGACCGACCTGATTTCCGTCGAGTGTGACGCCGATGCGGAGACGGTTCACTGAGTGCGCCAAAGCGCCGATTCCGATCGCCCCCACCCCGAGGCCGAAACGGAACAGCATCTGGACGCCGCCCATCATCCGCCCTCGAACGCTCGGCTCGGCAGTCTCCTGGGCCATGGTCAGCGCGACCACGATGGCCACGGAGAACACGGTCCCGAAGATGACCGCCGCGACGAACGCGATCCACAGCACCGGGACCAGCGCCATGAAAATCAGGACGCCACCGCAGGCCATCACGGCGACGAGAAAAATGAACGGGCGGCCGCGCTCCTTGATCAGCACGCGAACGATGAGCAGCCCGATGCCCATTCCGGCGCCCCACAGGGCCGCCAGCCAACCGAACGCCACGTCGTTGCCGCCCAGCGTCGTGCGGACGTATCCGATCCCCACGGCGAACAGGACGCCGCCGCCGAACATCGACACGATCAGCCCATAGGCGAGCGACCGCAGGGTTGGATGGCCGATCACGTAGCGAAAGCCTTCAGCCGCGTCTCGGAACAGCTCCACGTGTTGGGGTCCACGCTGCCGGTCCAATTGCAGCTTCGCGATCATCGACGCCGAGAAGAAAAACGTCGCGGCGTCGAAGAAAAAGGCAAACGACGTCGGATGCGCTCTGAGGACCTCGGCGAACGGCATCCAGCTGGGGATATGCGACGCGACGAGCCGCAGGCCGCCGAACATTGCCGCCGAGAGAGGGATCGAGCCGTACGACGACGCCAGGAGCAATCCGTTGGCCTCTTCACGCGCCCCCTCGGGGACCAGGTCGGGGACGCTCGAGTCGCGGGCCGGAAGGAAGAACAGCGAGATCGATTCGTGGACGAACGCGATGACGTAGAGCAGGGCGATATTCACGAACGGCACGAGGACGATGAGTCCGGCGCGAGCGAGGTCGCAGGTGACCATGATCGATCGGCGGGACCAGCGGTCCGCGACCACGCCGCCGACCGGAGCGGCAAAGATCGGCGGCACCAGCCGAAGCACCAGGACCACGCCGACCGCGGTCTGGTTGCCGCCCGAGAGCGCGAACGCCGCCGCGATGAACGCGAGCGTGGCCACCCAGTCGCCGAGCGACGAGACACCCTGTCCGATGAGGAGCCGGAGAAACCCCTTCGACCCAATGGCGGCGCGAAAACCGTTTACGCGCGGCTGTGAGTCGTTCGAATCGGGGGTTGCTCGGCCGGAGCGGGCCATGGAAGTACTGTACGGCTGTGGTTGCCGTCGTCACCGATAGCGCGGCCAACATTCCGCCGGACCTCATCTCAGAAACCGGCATAGCCGTCGTACCTCTTCATGTTCGGTTCGGTGATGCCGTCTATCGGGACGGCGTCGACCTCTCGCCGCGCGAGTTCTACGAGCGCCTGGTCGCCTCGCCCGAAGACGTCTCAACCTCGGCGTCTTCGGCCGGCGACTTCCTCGAGGTGTTCGATCGCGCCGGCGAGTCGGAGATCGTGTGCATCACGGTGGCGGCCGGAATGAGCTCGAATTACGAACACGCCCGGCTGGCCGCCGAAGAGTTCTCGGGGCGAGTCGAGCTGGTGGATTCAAAGAGCGCGTCGATGGGCGAGGGGTTCGTGGCGATCCAAGCCGCTCGAGCGGCGGCGGACGGTTCGCCGATGGAGGAAGTGGTGAAGCGAGCCTCCGATGTTGCTGATCGCACGACGTTGATCGCGATGGTGGATACGTTCGAGTATCTGAAGCGCTCGGGCAGGGTGACGAAGCTTCAGGCCTACGCGGCGACCATGCTCGACATCAAACCGGTCTTTGCATTTCGGGGAGGAGATACGTTCCCGGTGGCGCGGTCCAGAACACGGCGCCGGGCGCTGGCCCGGATCGCCGACGAGTCGCTGAAGGAAATCGGCGAGCAGCGGGTGCACGTGGCGGTGGTCCACGCCGCAGCCGAAGAGGATGCTCGAAACCTCTTGGACCAGATCGAGGCAAGCGCCGACGTGGTCGAGAGCGTGGTTACGGAAGTGACTCCGGTGGTCGGCGTCCACACCGGTCCCGGCTTGGTCGGCATCGCATTCTTCTCGGAGAACGTCTGAAGCCGCGTGTACTCATGCCTTCGTATCAGTACGTAATGGGCGTCCCAGAGATCGCCGGAGGCGTGCTTCTCCTGCTCTTCATGCTGGCGGCGACGGCTGTGGCTATCGGGCCAATCGTCTGGGGTCTGATCGATGTCGGTAGGACGCCGGATGGTGCGTGGATCGCCGGCGGACACAAGAAGAACCTCTGGATAGTCGTCTTCGCGCTCGGTCTCTGGGCCTGGCCCGTCGGCTTGATCGGTCTGGTTGTCTACCTCATGAAGGTGCGGCCGGATCTTCGCCGAGTGGTCATCGAGCAGAACTATCCACAGCCACGACTGAGCTCAGGTGCAAAAAGAGGATTGCTCGTCGGCAGAATTGCCTTTTCTGCGCTCTGGCTAATTGGTGGGTGGATCTACATCAATCATGGACACAAAGAGTTCCTCGATGCCGCGCTCGCCCAACGAGCGAACGTCATTTGTGCCGAAGCGAAGGCTGACTTGGCTAATCAGCCTCCCCTTTCGGCCTCACCAACTTACGCGGAGCGTGCGGATCGAGTTGAACGCTCGGTGCCGGTCTATGAAGCGATGCTTCGGCGTCTTCGGTCACTGAGCCCACGGGGTCGGAACGGGGACTACGACCACTGGCTGGACGTGTGGAACGAGTTCATCAGCGTGGCTCGCCCGTACGCGGATGCAATCCGAACCGGGGATCCCAAAATCTACGTGCCGGTCGGCAATCGAGGTGACCGACCCGCCACGGAAGTCAATGAAATCGCCGAGGCCAACCGGATGCCGGCCTGCATCTTCTGATTTTCCGGAGGGATTACCGGGATTCGATCAGTTCGCTGACGTCGTCTGGGACCTTGATCTCGAGGGGTTCCGTCTTCGTTGACGCTCGCTTCCGGATCACCCCGAAGCCGAGAGCTGACAGCGCCGAACCCGCCAGGAACCATCCCGCGTAAGCGCCCCAGGGGGTCGCAGGATCTGGTTTCGCCGCGAGAGCAGCGATCTGATCCTTCAGGCGCTCGATCTCCTGGGTGGCGGAGATCCTTTCTGATGTAAATCGTCGATCAAGTCGTCGGAAGGCCCGTCTCGACGCACGATCCGCTCGATCGATCAGTGCCCGCAACCGGGCGTTCGTCTCTTCGAGCTCTCGAACCGACCGGGCGGTGGCCGCGTCCGGAAGGACCTTCACGCGGTCCGGAACCAGATTGGCCAGCGGCGTCCGGCAGCCGAAATCGCACACCATCAAGAAATGGGGACCCGTCGCCATCGGTGGAACCGTCAGGTGAAGAATTCCTTGGGCCAGGTTGCTGTCCAATGAACGAGATCGACGGTTCCGGCCGGCGTTACCGGACCGATGGGCTTCCACCAATTCCCCGGGTTGTTCTCGTGGCGCATCGCCCGACGAAGCGCCTCCCGATCGAAACTCCGGACGAGATAGGCGTAGTACCGAGTGTGATGGGCCGCGCTCACCTCATCCGCCGTTTCGAAGAAGACCTCGGACAGATG
>DASVPT010000342.1:0-5312 GCA_036389535.1 Actinomycetota bacterium | reverse complement strand
CGAAACCGGCGCATGGCGCGGCGAGGTGAAGCAGGACACCACCGTCTAACCGAGCGAAGGCTCGAGATCAAACGAGGGGCCGGCGAGAGCTGGCCCCTCGTTCGTTTGTCTACCCTTCTATGCTGACGCCGCTTCTTCCGCGTCCTCCACGGGAGGTGGGGTACGCACCACGAGCCCCAGGAACAGCGGGATGCCGAGCGCGTAAAGGCATGCGTCTAAGCCGAAACCAGCCGGAATCGCGTTTATCAGCAGCCACAGGCCGATGATGGGACTCAGAGCAATCGCGAGAAGACGACGCTGCCACCAGGGCCATGTAATCGGCGTGACCTTCCAGAGAATAAACAGATACAGAAAACCAGGGATCACAACAATCGCGCCGTAGAAGAGAACTACCCCATGCCCTTCGGCCGCCAGATACGCGCCAAACGTCCGAACCGGCGGGGTTCCCCTATCACCTCTACTCCATCGGATGAGTGCTGCGCCGTCGAGCGCGAGTCCGAGTGCGACTAGCCCCAAAACGGCATTGCGCAGGGCCCACACACCGGCTGGTTCCTTCCGAAGGGAGATTCTTCCTCCGGGTCCTCCGTATCCGTCTTGTCGTCCGTGCGAAGTTGAGCTCTGTCAGGATCGTTGCGTTTTGTCACCTGGTCGGGGCGGCCGGATTCGAACCGGCGACCTCGGCGTCCCAAACGCCGCGCGCTAACCAAACTGCGCCACGCCCCGTCCGATTGATTCTATGGGCACTATCAGTCGGATAGCTTGCCGGCTGATGAACTGAGGCGCCGGTACGTTCGAATCCGATGACAATTGGCACACACCACTTCGCATCGCTCAACTTCGGCAAGCAGGCGATTCATCGTCATCCTGTAGACAAATGATGAAACATCACCCGTCTTCTCCCCTATATGGTCGAAGTCCATCACGTAGGGAGGAAATCTGATTCCGCAGTCGGCGCAAGGCTGACTCTTCAGCTCCGCCACAATTTCGCGGTTTCTCTTTATGTGTCTTCTCTTGCGGACTGAGACTTGACGTAAGTGTCGTTGCCGATTGCGCTCATTGCGATACCAATCTCGCCACACGGCGTTAGCGCACGGGGAACAGTAGGGTTGCCGCAGATTCCGAGAGGTATCGCGATACCTGAATTCGTTGAGGGGTTTGATCAGGCCACACCGAGCGCATCGTTTCTTCCCTTCCACTCCGCTAATTGTGCCTGCTGCCACTGACAAGGAATCGCCAACGTCTTCCTCAATCCGGCTGCTTCGACGGGTATAACTGGCCCCATGGCGGGAGGCGTCGAGCGCTCCAATCTCGAAAAGGTCTTCTGGCCCGACAGCGGGCTGACGAAGGGCGATCTCCTCACGTACTTCGAAGCCGTCGCCGACGTCATCCTGCCGACGCTTCGGGACCGGCCCTTAACTGTGAAGCGGTATCCCGACGGAATCGACGGGTTCTCCTTCTTTCAGAAGAACACGCCGAAGTACGCGCCCTCGTGGGTGAAGACCGTGCAGTTGTGGGCGGGGTCGGCACGGCGGGACGTCCATTACACCCTGTGCAATTCGAAGCGAACGCTGCTCTGGT
Source organism: Actinomycetota bacterium (assembly GCA_036389535.1). GTDB lineage: Bacteria > Actinomycetota > UBA4738 > UBA4738 > UBA4738 > JALYGK01. The sequence continues at coordinate 3,734 of DASVPT010000342.1, read as the reverse complement.
TGGCCAATCAAGCAGCCATCGAGCTGCACCCCTGGCTCTCACGCGTCGATCACCTGGATCGCCCGGACCACCTGGTGTTCGACCTCGATCCCCCGCCGGGTCAGTTCGACGTCGCGGTGAAGGTCGCGTTGGTCCTCAAGGACGTTCTCGACGAACTGGGCCTCGAAGGTCTCGCGAAGACGTCGGGGGCGAAGGGTATCCATGTCTATGTCCCGCTGAACCGCCGGTACGGCTACGACGCAACGCGCCAGGCCGCCCACATCATCGCCAGCGAAGTCGAGACCCGCATCCCGAACGTCGTCTCGACCGAAGTGAAGATCGTCAAGCGCGGAGGGAAGCTCTTCCTCGACACGGGGAGGAACGGACCCGGCGCGCACATCGCCGCTCCGTATTCGCCACGAGCCCGGGCCGGCGCGACCGTTTCCTTCCCGGTCGCCTGGGATGACGTTCCGAACGTGCGTCCGGAAGACTTCACCATCCGAACGGTGCCCGAGCTCCTCTCGTCACGCGGCGATCTGTGGAGAGAGCTCATGCCGCGCCCCCAGTCGTTGAACCGCGTCGTTTCCCGAAACGCAGCGGTGTCTTGACCCGCCTGGGTGACTGATACATTTGGTCCGGCGAACGCGGGTGTAGCTCAGTGGTAGAGCTCCAGCCTTCCAAGCTGGTGACGAGGGTTCGATTCCCTTCACCCGCTCTCTTGTTGTTCTGAGCCTCCAACCTCTTCAGTTCGGGCAATGAATTGGGTGTACCTCGGTTCGAATCCGAGGCTCGTCCAAAACCGCTCGCCGCTCTGGTTTGCGGAGAAAACCTTCAGGACCATCCGTTCGACCCCGCGGCCCTCCGCGAAGTTGACCAGCTCCCGAACGATGGCCCGCCCGATGCCTCTGCCCCGGAAATCTGGATCCACGAAGACGTTGCTGATCTCGACGGCTTGCTCATCTGAAACCATGGAGGGGCGCGCGACTTCAGCAACTCCCATGCCGACGAGCCGACCACCGGTCTCGGCGAGGACGAGGATGCCGGAGCCTTCGGCGACCAGCTCCTCGTAGTGCTTCCGAGTCCGGTCGAATATGTCAGCGCGAGGTTCGAAGATGCGCCATCCGCGTTCGAACCGGTCCAGTTCTGAGAACAGCGCGACCGCGGCATCCACATCGGATGCGGAGCCGGTTCGAATCCGAACCTCGTCCACGCCTAGCGCGGCGTCGGCGATGGCGATGGCGACGCGCTCCCGGACTTCTTCTGAATGACCTGTCCGTCTTCGACCACGAACGACAGATGAACGACTTCGCCGGACCCCCCTGTCTCGATGGTCTGTCCATTGAGGACCAGCCTCACCCCGCCCCCGTTTCCGAGGATCACATCGAGGTCCCGGTCTGCTTGCAGCGGGACGCTGCGGGGGGGCTCGAGCGTCTGCCGAACGACGTTCTTTCCGTCCGCCGTCACCGAGACCCACGATCGGGCGGTCACCTTCAGTGAACCCTCAATACCATTCACGACCTGCGGTGACGGCGACAGCGAAGGAGCCGCGCTCGGCTGCGAGGATGGGCGACCCACGCTCGGGAGTGAGCGTCTCGGCGGAGTGGAAGCACGCGTGTCCTCCTGTTGCTGGCCGTAGTTCCTGGAGAGAGCGAGGAAAACAACGGCTGCGATGGCGGCGGCAACCAGCAGTCGCGAGAGGAGGCGTCCGGGAGGCCGGATGGCCGGACGGAGCACGTCGACGGCTGGCGGTTCCAGAGCCGGCTGCTCTCGGGGAGGTGGCGCCAGCTGATCCGCGTCCAGGCCGAGGTACTTGGCGTAATTCTTGAGGAAGAGTCGGCCATAGGCCGGATTGAGGAGGTCGTCCAGCGGCTCGTCGTCCTCGAGGGCTTTCAAATAGCGCTCAGAGATTCGCGTGGCCTCCGAGGCCTGTTCCAGACTGATGCCCCGCTCCTCCCGGACGCGCCGAAGCGTCGTCCCGGGTGCCGGAAAAACCCGGGCGGTGGGCGCCGCTTCGGAAGAGGATGAGGGATCTTCGGTGGTCATGTGGTGGTGCCTCGCTCAAGCAATCTACGGGCCAGCCTGAGGAGCAGCAATACGAACTGCGCGCTTGAAGGACGATGACACGGGTCCGCGGCGACCGCGCCGGTAAGATTGGACGTGAAGCTGCGCCGGTAGCTCAGGGGACAGAGCGGCGGCCTTCTAAGCCGCGGGTCGGGGGTTCGAATCCCTCCCGGCGCGCAGCGCGAACCCGATCTCCCAGGACGAACCTCTCGTCTTGTGCGACCGCGGTGATCGTTACAATCGATTGCGCGTGGTGGCCGTAGCTCAAGTGGTTAGAGCGTCGGGTTGTGGTCCCGAAGGTTGGGGGTTCGAGTCCCCTCGGTCACCCTTTCGAGCGAAGCAATCCCGTCGATATACTCGCGCGGGGCCCTTAGCTCAGCCCGGTTAGAGCGGCAGACTCTTAATCTGCGCGTCACAGGTTCGAATCCTGTAGGGCCCACGATCCCTCCGACCGTTGTTCGCCGTTTCGGCGTGTATTCATCGGGTAGCACCCTCAAGCGATGAACGAGTCCACCGATCGGGCTGCATTGGTTATTCCGGCGACCGTCGAAGGTTGGTTCTACCTCGTTAGCGGTCTGTGGCCCGTATTCAACATTCGCTCCTTCGAAGCGGTGACCGGACCCAAGGTCGATCGATGGCTGGTGAAGACAGTCGGACTCCTGCTCTCAGTGGTCGGCGGCGTCGAGCTGGCTGCCGCCCGCCGGCAGCGCGTCTCACCGGAGCTGGCGATGCTCGGCGCGGGCGTTCCGCTCGCCCTGTTGGTTATCGATCTCACGTATGTGTCGAGGCGCAGGATCAGCAAGGTCTATCTCCTTGACGCGCTCGCTCAGCTGGGGCTCATTGGCTGGTGGGGCGCGGCGATCCGCCGCAACCGCGTCCGCAACTAGTGGCAGGTGTCGCGGCCCGAGTCGGTAAACGACCCGGTTGCCGCGATGAACTTCCATCCGTAGCTCTTCGATAGCAACGTCAGACGAAGCACGCCGAACGAGGAATCGTTTCCAACCTGGCTGTTGGCGATCCGCCGACCCAAACCGTAGTGGTTTCGTCCGCCGGTCCCGACCACGAACTCCCGGATCCCCTTTCGCGGGTCGGCATGGCCGACGGAGTCCTGCGGCGCAAACCGTTCGTAGTTGTGCTCGTGCCCGGACAGGACGATTTCGGCCTTGTGTTCGTACAAGGCCTGCCAGATCGCCTGCATCTCGGGAGTGCTGCCGTGTTCGACGCCCGAACTGAACCTAGGATGGTGCCAGTACGCCAGCGTGCAGCGCTTCGAATGGTGTGCCAGGTCGTCGCGAAGCCATCGTTCCTGCGGTGACCCGCGACCACACCCGCCGATGGCGCCGCAATTCGAGTTGAGCGCGACGAGGTGCCACCCGCCCAGGTCGTAGCTGTAGTACCCAGCGCCGGGGTTTCCAGCCTGGCCCCCAAAGTAGGCGAAGTAGCCTTCGCCTCCCGAGTCATAGTCGTGATTGCCCGGTACGGGGTGCGAGATTCCCTTGAACCGCCCCCACGTGCGGTCGTAGGCGCCCTGGTATTCGCTGAGCCGGCCGCTCTCGTACTGGTTGTCACCCAACGGGAGAACGGCATCGAGTCCCTTCAGCCGACCGAGAACCGCAGCCGTCCCTGCCTGATCACATTCCGACCGGCCGGATCCGCCGCTGCAGGCGATGTCTCCGGCCGCCGCAATGACTTAC
>DASVPT010000341.1:0-3358 GCA_036389535.1 Actinomycetota bacterium | reverse complement strand
AGATGAGCCGCTCGGGCCGGCGCCACCATCCTGGCTCTGCGAGGACGGGATGCTCGGATCTCCCACGGCCCGTCACGTCCGAGATCCATCTGGCGATGGCCGTAGGCCTCGGTGAGCCGCCACGAAGGTCGAACGCGCCGGGCTCGTAAAAGCCGCCTTCGGACGTCATGAGCGTGTTCCAGTCGTAGCCTCCGAAGAGCATCCACACGCAGACCGCTCGAACGTCGACGCCGTCCTGGGTGAGCGTGACTGCGGCGTTCCAGCATTCCTGGAGCCAGCGGAGCTGCTCCTCCCGCGTGGAGCCGAGGTGAGCTTCGGTGACGGCCATCGGGAGCCTGTAGCGGTCCCAAGCCGCACGGAGCGCGGCCGACACCCCGCCAGGCTCCTCCGCCGTTGCCCTGACCGCCTCGATATCCGCCCAGCGCCCGCCGTCTTCGCCTCCGTGGGCCCAGGCCGGATATCGATCCAGTCGATCGTCAAGGAGCCGATCGCTGGTGAGGTAGTGGTCGACTCCGAGGATGTCCGGCCGACACGGCTCGTCCACAAAAGACCGCAGTTCCTCCTCGAGGATTCCCCACTCGAGCAGCCGTGGCCACATCCCGTGATCCTCGTCAAGGCGCCCGCACAACAGATCGAACGTGAGCCACCGCCGTTCGTTCTCGTAGGCACCCCGGCGCGCAAGCGCCGGGGTGCTGCCGATGGTCCCGATGTCCTCGTTTTGGATCAGAACCGCGGTCGGGTTCACGCGGCGGATCTCCCCCATTGCCAGAGCCGTGGCGCGCAGCTGATTGAGCAGCACGCGCGCGAAGCTCGCGTGATCGCGCTGGTGCGGGAACCAGATGCCGTAGAGGCCGGCGAATCGCGCTGTCGTGAGTGGCTCGTTGATGGGGATGTAGGCCGACACCCAGGGGTACCGTTCCGCCACTTGGCGGGCGAAATCGGCAAAGAGCTCGGGAAATCGAGGATCCAGAAGATTCGTTCCGCTCGGACCATTCCCGTGATGGAGCAGCCCGACGACGGGCGCGACTTCGAGTTCTCGAAGGATCTTCAGCCGCTGGTCGGCCCAGCTCCAATCCGGCTCGTCGGACAGCGATGAAACGACCCGTTCCCAGAGGACGGGATATCGAACGGTCCGAACCCCCAGGTCGGCGATGAGATGAAGATCACTCAGCCGATCCGCGTGGCCGGTGCGTTCGAGCTGGTCGAAACTGCGGGCCCCGACGCGGTTATGGGTGCACTCAGGCCCCGCCCAGAGCTCGGGCACGGGTCTGGGTGGATTCGATTCCAAGCGGCGCCTCCTTGGCCCCTCGCCGCCCGGCGATCAGACGGCGCGACACCGCGAGCGCCTGAGCGACAACCTGGTCCATGTTGTAGTAGCGGTACGTCGCGAGCCGTCCGACGAAGTGCACGCCCTCCACCATCTCGGCGAGGTCTTGATACCGCTTGTACAGCGCTTCGTTCTCAGGGCGCGGCACGGGGTAGTAGGGGTCTCCTTCGGCCTTGGGGTACTCGTAGACCAGTGTCGTCTTCGGGTGCGTCTGTCCCGTCAGGTATTTGAACTCGGTCACGCGGGTGTACGCCTGCTCGTTTGGATAGTTGATGACGGGAGCCGGCTGAGCGAGCTCCGCCTCGCGCGTTTCGAACCGGAACTCGAGCGAGCGATACGGCAGCCGTCCCAGTCGGAAGTCGAAGAATTCGTCGATCGGCCCGCTGTACACGAGCTCCTTGTACGGAATGATCGAGGCGATCTCGCGGTAGTCGGTTCCAAGCATCACCTTGATCCGCGGATGATCGAGGATGCGTTGGAACATCTTGGTGTAGCCGCGGCGCGGCATCGCCTGATACGTGTCGGTGAAGTATCGGCCGTCGCGGTTGGTGCGCACCGGGACCCTTGACGTCACTTTTGCATCAAGCTCCGACGGATCCAGGGCCCACTGCTTGCGCGTGTATCCGCGGAAGAACTTCTCGTACAGCTCGCGACCGATCTTGCTGACCACGACATCCTCGGAGGTGCGGATCTTTCCGATCGGCTCCGCGCGTTCGGCGAAGAATTGCTCGAGCTCCAACGAAGAGAGGCTCAGGCCGTAAAGCGCGTTGATGGTGTCGAGGTTGATCGGCATGGGGACCAGCTGGCCATCGACGCTCGCCAGCACACGGTGCTCGTACGGCCTCCATTCGGTGAACCGGGAGAGATATTCGAAGACGTCCTGAGAGTTCGTGTGAAAGATGTGAGGGCCGTACCGGTGGATCAGGACCCCGCTGTCGTCGTATTCGTCGAACGCGTTGCCGGCGATGTGGTTACGTCGGTCCACCACCAGGACCCGGTAGCCGCCATCCTCCGCGAGCTCTCTGGCCATCACGCTTCCGGCGTAGCCCGCGCCCACGACGAGGTAGTCGAACCCCCGGCCGTCGGCGGAAGGCGCCGGCATCTGCTCGGAGATGACCGTGACCCCGTTCAGGTTCCCGTTCCCGTTCCCCACCCCGACCCCGTTCCCGTTTCCCGGTACTGGAAGGCCGGCGTCGGTATCCGAGCGGACGCGGCGCCTCGCCGAGTCCACGATCAACCGTTCCATATCGGCCCACGTTCGGTCCCATGACCGGTCGGCCAGGAAGGCATCCACGCGACGCTGCCGCTCATCTGCATCTTCAGCCATTGCCGCCTCGGCGGCTCGAACAAATCCGGCGGCGTCGTCTGCGATTCTGACCAGCCCGAGTCCCTCATACGGATCCACGACGTCCGCGATCGACGTCGAAACGACCGGGCGACCGGCGGCCAGATACTCGGGTGTCTTGGTCGGGCTGATGAAACGGGTGGATTCGTTCCGAGCGAACGGCATGAGGGCGACGTCCCAGCCTGCAAGGTAGGCGGGAAGGTCTTCGTACCGCTTTGGCCCCAGCCAGTGGATGTTGGGCGCCTGCGGGAGCATCCCCTCGTCGATCTTCAAGACCGGACCGATCAACACGAACTGCCACTCCGGCCGAAGGGCCGCGACGTCTCGGAGAAGCACCGGATCGAATCGTTCGTCGATCACCCCGACGTACCCGAGCCGCGGTGTGCCGATTCCGGCCTGGTCCTCGGGGGGCAGGCCCTCCCGGGCCGCCGCAAAGTGGGCGACGTCCACACTGCTCGGGAATAGATGCACCGATTGATGTCGGTCGCGCTTCGCCGCGTAGAGCGACGCTCCTCCGGTGAAGACGAGGTCCGCGCTGTCGAAAAGCTCGCCTTCGCGGTCCCTCAGCGTGTTCGGCGCTCCGTTGAACGCCGTAAGCTCGTCCATGCTGTCGTACACCGTGACCAGCGGACGAAGGTGGCGCCCCAAGGGGACAGCCATCGGCGTGTAATACCAGAGGGCGTGGC
>DASVPT010000340.1:0-9073 GCA_036389535.1 Actinomycetota bacterium | reverse complement strand
CGCCTCCGCTTCGACTTCACCCACTTCGAGCCGGTCTCGCGCGACGCCCTCGAGGAGATTGAGTATCTCGCCAACCGGCGGTTCGCCGAGGACGAGCCCGTGCGGGCGTACGAAACGACATTCGAGTTCGCCAGGAGCCAGGGCGCCATCGCGCTCTTCGGCGAGAAGTACGGGGAGATCGTTCGGGTGGTCGAGGTCGGCGACTACTCCGTTGAGCTGTGCGGGGGGACCCACGTGCACCACACCGGCGAGATTGCGCTGGTGCGGGTGGTGTCCGAGGGCAGCATTGGCTCGGGGTTTCGCCGTGTCGAGGCGCTGGTCGGGCCCGACGCCCTGAAGCAGGTCAACGTGGATCGGCGGCTGCTGGAGGAAGTTCTGGAGGCCGTCGGCGGCGGCGAACCGAGCACCGCGCCGGAGCGCGTGCGAAACGCGGTGGCCCGAATCAAGCAACTCGAGAGCGAGCTCGGCAAGGTTCGAAAGGCTGAGCGCGGTGAGGCCGTGGAGCGGCTGTTGGGTCAGGCGCTGGACGTGGACGGCGTCTCGCTCGTGGTCGCCGAGATGGACGGCGAGGGAGCCGACGAGCTTCGCGAGATGGCCCAGGCCCTCCGGAACGGGCTGGAGCGCAAGGGATCCGGAGCGGCGGTGCTCGGATCGACCAACGAAGGCAAGGCGCTCCTCATCGCGGCGTGCACCAACGATCTGATCTCGCGCGGCGTGACGGCGCCGGCCATGCTCGAGCGGGCGGCAAAGGTCATCGGCGGGGGAGCGGGCGGGAAGCCGAACCTTGCCTTCGCGGGCGGGAAGAAGGCCATCGCGCTGCCGGAGGCCCTCGCCGCCATTCCCGATCACCTCGTGTCGCTCCTTTCGGATTGACCATGGCCGGTGGCGGGCCGGTTCTCGGGCTGGACCTCGGTCAGTCCAGAATCGGTGTTGCCATCTCGGATCCTGACTGCAGAGTGGCCGTTCCCATCGGCACCATTCGAACCGGAGCCCCTGAAGATGTGAAGGCGATCGCAGCCCTGGTCAAGGAGCACGCCGTCACGCGCATCGTCGTCGGTCATCCGATCTCGCTCTCCGGAAAGGCGGGCGAAGCCGCGGACCACGCCGAGAAGTTCGCCGACGCGCTGCACGGGTTTCTGGGGGTCGATGTCGTACTCCACGACGAGCGGCTCTCCACCGTCGAAGCCGAACGACGGCTCGGCGGCGCAGGGGTGAAACGCCGAGCCCAGCGAGAGGTCATCGATCAGACGGCGGCTGTGGTCATCCTTCAGTCCTATCTCGACGGCCTGAGCTGACCCGCCGCCCGCGCGGCTCCGCTTGGGCCGATGCTCGCCCCAAGCGCTTATTGGCTATTCTGGCGCGATGCTGGACATGCCCCCGCAACGTTCAGCGCGCCTTTCACGGCGTCGTCGTCTTCGCGGCGTTGCAATCTTTCTGTTTTTCGTCCTTTTGTTTGGCGGTGGCGGGGCCGCCATCTTCGGCTATTACACGTGGGCGACCGGCGCCTCTGGACCGCAGCGTCCGGTCTCACTGGTGATCCCGAAGGGGGCGACGGGCGCCGAGGTGGGGAAGCTCCTCGAGGACAAGGGCGTGATCCGCTCCGCGCTCGCCTTCCGGCTGCTGTTGAAGCTTCGAAGGATCACCACGGGGTTCGACGCCGGCAAGTACACCAACCTCACCACCAACATGGAGATTCAGAAGGTGCTCGACGCCCTGAAAAAGGGGCCGAAGATCGTCTCGGTCTCGGTGACGTTCCCCGAGGGGTACACGGTTGAGCAGACCGCCGCCCGCGCGGCGCACGGGTTGAAACAGGTCTCGGAGAAGCAGTTCATCGACCTGGCAACCAGCGGAAAATTCTCTGCCCCGCCGTATCTTCCCGCCGGCACCAAGACGGTCGAGGGGTTCCTCTACCCGAACACGTACGACTTCGTGAAGAACGTGAAGGCGAAAACGGTGATCGACCGGCTGCTTGCGGCCTTCAAGGAGGAGGTGGCTAACCTCCCGTGGGAGCGGGCGAAGGGGTTCGGCGTCACACCGTACGAGGTGGTCACGGTGGCCTCGCTGATCGAGCAGGAGGCCCGGTTCCCCCCCGACCGTCCCAAGATCGCCAGAGTCATCTACAACCGACTGAAGAACGGCATGCCGCTCCAGATCGACGCGACCATCCAGTACGCCAAGGGCAGCTTCAAGCCGATCCTTCTCAAGGATCGCGAGATCGAGAGCCCCTACAACACGTACCTCCACAACGGCCTTCCGCCCACGCCCATCGGGAGTCCCGGAAAGTCCTCTCTTCGGGCCGCGCTGTTCCCGGCGGCCGGGGACTGGCTCTACTACCTGCTGGTCGACTGCAAGACCGGGCGCCACTACTTCACAGCGTCGCTCTCTGACTTCAACCGCAAGCACGCTTCGGCGCCCAGCTGCTAGCCGGCTCAAGGCCGACTCGCTCCTAGCCACGCGGTAAAGCGGCAGCTTCTCCGGGCCGAGAACTCGGGAGACAGCCATGCCACTCAACGAGACGACCACGCAGACTCCGCCTGCCCAGGTCTCTCGACGCCTCAAGCCGAAACGCACCACGGGGCGGCTCGGAGAGATCCTGCTGGCCAAGGGCCTGATCACGGCCGACGACCTCGAGCGCGCCCTTCTCGAGCAGCGTCAGAGCATGACCGACCAGCCACTCGGCCGGATCCTCACGGACCTCGGGCTGATCAAGGAGTCGGACCTCCTGGCCGCGCTCGCGGAGCAGGTTGGCTTCCGCTTCGTCGATCTCACCGAATTCCCCATCGATCCGTCGGCGGCCTCCCTCATCCCCGAGCAGATGGCACGCCGCCACCACGCCCTCCCCATCGGGTTCGAGGGCTCCAAGCTGCTGGTGGCGATGGCCGACCCATCCAACGTCATCGCGGCCGACGACATCCGAGCCAACACCGGTCGAATCGTCCAGCCGCTCGTGGCCACGGCGGCCGATATCGAGCAAGCCATCCGCCGGTTCGGCCGCGTGGACCAATCCGTCGAGGATGTGGCGACCGAGGCTGCCTCGTCGGTGGAAGATGGAGACCTTGAGGCCGACCTCGCCGGCGCCGCGGTGGAGGAGGGGCCCATCGTGCGGATGGTCAACCTCCTCATCAGCCAGGCCATCAACGACCGGGCATCCGACATCCACATCGAGCCGACCGACCGCGAGGTTCGCATCCGCTACCGCGTGGACGGCGTTCTGCACGAGGTCATGCGCTCGCCGAAGAACATCCAGGCCGGACTGGTCAGCCGGCTCAAGGTCATGGCAGACATCAACATTGCCGAACGCCGGCTTCCTCAGGACGGCCGCGTTGGACTCACGGTGGGCGGCAAGAGCGTCGACCTCCGAATGGCCACGTTGCCGACCGTCTACGGCGAGAAGGTCGTCATCCGAATCCTGGACAAGAGCTCGGTGCTTCTGAAGCTCGGGGAGCTCGGGCTTCAGGAGACCGCGTTCACGCGATTCCAGGCGGCGTTCACCAAGCCGTACGGCGCCTTGCTCGTCACCGGTCCGACCGGGTCCGGGAAGTCGACCACGCTCTACGCGACGCTCAATCAGCTCAACAAGGTGGATCGAAACATCATCACTGTCGAGGACCCGGTCGAGTATCGGCTGTCCGGCGTCAACCAGATGCAGGTCAACGCCCGCGCCGGGCTGACCTTCGCCTCGGCCCTCCGGTCCATCCTTCGAGCCGACCCGGACATCATCCTGGTCGGCGAGATCCGGGACCGAGACACGGCGCTCATCGCGATCGAAGCGGCCCTCACCGGCCACCTCGTCCTTTCCACGCTGCACACCAACGACGCGCCGTCCTCGCTCCCGCGGCTGGTGGAGATGGGGGTCGAGTCGTACCTCGTGGCGAGCGCCATCGACTGCGTCGTCGCCCAGCGTCTCGCACGGAAGCTCTGCACGCGATGCCGCCAGGCCTACCGTCCGGACCACGTCGAGCTGGAGCAAGCCGGATTCGCCGAGGAGACATGGGGGGACATCGACACGCTGTTTCGGCCGGTGGGCTGCTCGGCGTGCGCGAAGACCGGATTCCGTGGGCGACTCGGCCTGTACGAGGTCATGCCGATCACCGAGGAGATTGAGCGGAGCATCGTCGAGCGCTCATCCTCTGAGGAGATCCGCCGGTCGGCGCGGCGCGACGGCATGGTGAGCCTCCGGGAGGACGGCCTGCTCAAGGTTCAAGCGGGGGTCACTTCCATCGAAGAAGTACTACGGGTCGTCTCATGACGTGCCGATGGTTTTTGCAGGTCCCCGCGGCCGCACGAAGGGAGAACTGATGAAGGCCGACCTGCTCAACAGAGAGCGAGAAGCTCCGACCATCTCCGTTCAGGAGCTGCTGAACCAGGTCCTGGAGAAGGACGCAAGCGACCTTCACCTGACCGCGGGAGCGGCCCCCACCATTCGAATCCACGGCGACCTGAAGCCCGTGGACGGCTTCGAGCCGATGCAGCCGGAAGAGCTTCGCCGGATGATCTACGCCGTCCTCACGCAGGCGCAGCGCGAACGGCTCGAGCAGGAGCTCGAGCTCGACCTGTCGTATTCCCTTCCCGGCAAAGCCAGATTCCGTGTGAACGTTTACTTCCAGCGGGACGCCGTCGGAGCGGCGTTCCGGCTGATTCCCTTCGCCATTCGAACGTTGGACGAACTTGGACTCCCTCAGCAGGTCGCCGATTTCGCCCGCCTGGCTCGTGGGATGGTGCTGGTCACCGGCCCCACGGGTTCCGGAAAGTCGACCACGCTGGCCGCGCTGGTGGACATCGTGAATAGCGAGCGTGAGGTCCACATCATGACGGTCGAGGACCCGATCGAGTACCTCCACCAGCACAAGAAAGCCATCGTCAACCAGCGCGAGGTCGGCACGGACACCCGGTCTTTTGCCCAGGCGCTCAAGCACGTGCTGCGGCAAGACCCCGACGTGATTCTGGTCGGTGAGATGCGCGACCTGGAGACGATCTCGACGGCGCTGACCGCGGCTGAGACCGGTCACCTGGTCTTCGCCACCCTGCACACGCAGGATGCGCCGCAGACCATCGACCGAATGATCGACGCCTTCCCGCCGTATCAGCAGCAGCAGGTCAGAGCGCAGCTCAGCACCACGCTTCAAGGCGTAATGACCCAGCAGCTGCTCCAGACGGCCGACGGCCACGGGCGGGCGGTCGCCGCCGAGGTCCTCGTGGCGACGTCGGCAGTCCGAAACATGATCCGCGAGGCCAAGATCCATCAGATCTACGGCGCCATGCAGGCCGGTGGACGATACGGCATGCAGACCATGGACTCGGCGCTGGCTCGTCTGGTTCACGCGGGCAAGCTCACCCGCGAAATGGCGAAGGAACGTTGCCACGACGAGCAAGAGCTGACCCGGCTCATCGCCGGCCTGGGAGCAGCGGGCGGCTTCAATGCCTGAGGTCTACGAGTACGCCGGCCGCGACGCAGCGGGTAAACACGTAACGGGCACGCTCGTCGGTGACAGCCCCGCGCTGGTCACGGCGCGGCTTCGTGAGATGGGGTACGTCCCGCTTCGGGTCAACGCCCAGAACAGCGGGATGCGGAGAGAGATCAACCTCAGAAACCGCGTTCCCCTGAAGGAGCTTGCTGTCTTCTCACGCGAGCTCGCCACGATGGTGAGCTCGGGCGTGCCGATCCTCAAGTCGCTCGCGATCCTGGAGCGGCAGACCGATTCTCGGGTCCTGGCGAAGACGCTCGTCGACATCCGCGTCGAGATCGAACGGGGGGCGTCGCTCTCTGCCGCGCTCGGCAAGCATCCGAAGGTCTTCGGAAACCTCTACGTCTCTATGGTGAAAGCCGGTGAGACCGGTGGTGTGCTCGAAAACGTCCTCGAACGGATTGCCGCGAATCTCGAGCGCGAGCTCTCGCTACGCCAGCGGATCAAGTCGGCCATGACGTATCCCGTCGTGGTCCTCGGCTTCGTTACGCTGATCATGCTGGCGATGCTGCTGTTCGTGGTTCCCCAGTTCAAGTCGATCTACGGGCAGCTGGGCGGGACCCTTCCGCTCCCGACCCGGATCCTCCTGGCGGTGAGTAACACGTTCAAGAGCAAGTTCCTGATCCTGGCGGCGATCGTCGCGCTCCTGGTGTACCTGCTCCGGCGCTACAAGAAGACCGAGCAAGGTCAGGCCCTGTGGGACCGGGTGAAGCTGAAGGTACCCGTGTTCGGAGCGCTGTTTCAGAAGACCGCTCTTGCTCGTTTCGCTCGGGTGCTCAGCGTGATGAACAAGTCAGGCGTGCCGATCCTCCAGAGCCTCGACGTGGTGGCCGAAACCGTGAACAACTCCCTCATGGCGAAGGCCGTGATGGACGTTCAGCAGTCGGTGAAAGAGGGCGAGAGCCTGGCCAAGCCGCTCGCGCGGCACGCCATATTCCCGCCGATGGTGGTGCAGATGTTGGCCGTCGGCGAGGAGACGGGGTCGCTCGACACCATGCTCGAGAAAGTCGCCATCTTCTACGACGACGAAGTGACCGCCACCGTGGACTCGCTCACGGCGACTATCGAGCCGCTCATGATCTTCATCGTGGGAGGCGCGGTCGGACTGTCCGTCATCGCGTTGTACCTCCCGATGTTCAACATCATCAAGCTCATCAAGTAGCGCTCTCGGCCGAAAGGCCTAACTCCGAGCATGGCTCAAATACGAACATTCGCGCCTCAAGCGCTCGCTTCACAGATCCGAAGCATTCATTACGTGATCAGTAGGTCACGAACCTTCCAACGGAAGGAGGTGACAACGACATGATGCAACGAATCGCTCGAAAGATGCACGGGGAGGAAGAGGGGTTCACCCTCATCGAGTTGATGGTGGTTGTTCTGATTATCGGCATCCTCATCGCCATCGCTCTTCCGACCTTCCTCGGTGCTCGGAGGCGAGCTCAGGACCGTCAGGCCCAGTCAGCACTGCGTAACGCCCTGTCGGCCGCCAAGGTCATTCGGACCGACGCGGACAGCTATGCCACGGCCAACGCAGCGGGTCTTGGGGCGGCCGAGCCGGCTCTGAACTTCGTGGATGACCCGGCGCTCTCGACCGACCCGAACATGATCAGCGCCAAGGCGGCCGCCAGCACGTGGGGCGCCGCGGCACTGTCCAAGTCGGGGACCTGCTTCTTCCTTTACGACGGTGGAAGCAGCCCGATCGTGTACGGTCAGACCGCGACAGCCGCAGACTGCAAGGGCAGCAACGCGGCCTCGCACTCTGAGGGCTGGTAATCCGAACTGAACAACGATCGACGAAGGGGCGGCCTCCGGGCCGCCCCTTTTTTTGGTGATGTGGCGATGACACACCCAATTGCCGATCGCCGCAGGTCGAGGGCACTTGACACAGTGGAAACGGCTTGAGAGGGTTCTCTCACTGTGGCGAGCAAATACGACGACCTCGATGCCTCGACGGAATTGGAGCAGGTCTTATCGATGGACCTCCGGCAGGCGCTGGAAGGGCGGGGCTGCCAGATCGTCCATCACGGCACCAACAGCGGAGGTCGGCACTCGCCGGGAGGAAAGCCAGACATCGAGGTGCGCGACCACCCCAACAAGCGCCTAATCCTGGTTGAAGCCACCCGACGAAAGGCCAGCTCGGCTGACGGAGAATTTGCAGCCGTAACAGACCATCTGCTTCGGGCCATCCGCACCGGGGGGTACGACGATTACGGCGTTCTTTACGTGTCGCCCGCGACCTCACCTCGGATGTCTGCCCTCTTTCGCGACCTCTGGAACCGGAGCCGCGAACGAGACGGCAGGAAGGGCAGAGTCGTCGCGCTCGACTTCGAGGCGATGGAAATGATGCTTACGAAGCTCGCCGAGGCCCCATCGGACCTGTACCCAGCCTCCCGCCTCGGCGAGTTATTGGCTCGGTGGGATCAGGCTGGTGATGACTCGCTCGCCCGCCTACTCGTCCAGCAGGCCATCTTCCCAGAGGACGCGAAGCTCGAAGTCGAACTGAAGGAGGAGGCCGACGAATTCGCCGCCGACCGGGAACGCCGCCTAAAGAAGCAACTTGAGAAGATCGAGGACGACTTGCGGCTTCGAGGCGTTGTGGGGGACGACGCGAACCGGGTACTTGTCTACCTCACCTTCATTCGCCTTTATGAGGAACGTCGCCAGAGGCTAATTGGTAAGTACAATCGCTTCACCGCCGAAGGATTCGAGCGATGGAAGCGGGACCAGCCGGACGCGATTAGGAACCAGTACCGCGATCGGATGGTGGAAGCCCTTCTCCACGAGATCGCCGAGGACCCCGACCTCCGGGCCGCGGGCCTGCTTCGGGACTCACACGGCAGGCGGCATTCCCTCCACGAACGGGTCCGGGATGCCTTCGTCGTCGACAAACTGTTCCCGGTCTTCGACAGCTACGACTTCCATGTAGGTCGCGTGGATGTCCTCGGAGCGGTGTTCGAGACGCTGGCTCGACGAGGCGAGAAGGATACCCGAATCGGCCAGTTCTTCACGCCTCAGCCGGTCGTCAACTTCGCGGCCGGGATGGTCCCGTTAACCCCGCGAGATATCGTCCTGGACCCAGCGGTGGGCACGGCCCGCTTCCTCATCCAGGCCATGTCGGTGATGCTTCGGGCGGCTGATAGCCCGGCGATGGAGAAGGCCATCAGGAGCGAGCGTCTCTTGGGCACCGACATCGGGAGCTGGGTGGCGACGATTGCGAAGATGAACATGTACATCCACGGCGACGGCAAGACGAACATTCGAGAGGCGAACGGTCTTGTCCTGGGTAACCGAGGGGTCTTCCCGCAGTTCCCGGATGGGCTGTCCGCGCGGGTTGATGTGGTGCTCACGAATCCGCCGCTTGGTGAGACGAGCCACGCTGTGGCCGTGGAGGATTGGGCCGCGCTCGGCCAATCGGGGGAGCCGGGTGCGTTGCTTGACCGCCTCGGCGTCATCCCCATGCGCGTCGTGGAGGAACAGAAGTTGGCCGACTGGGAGCGGCGGCTGGCCGAGTCGGAGTCTGCCGTGGCCGCCTTGGAGGCCGAGCCTTCCGGCGTGGGGATTCAGAAGCAGCTCAGGAGCGCCCGTCGCACTCGCGACCAACGAGCGAA
>DASVPT010000339.1:0-1671 GCA_036389535.1 Actinomycetota bacterium | reverse complement strand
GCTGCCGGGTAGCCCTTGAACGTGGTCTCGGTGATCTGGATCTCCTTGTAACCGCTGTGCGTTCGGGCGAAGTCTTTGGAAAAGTTCACCCAATCTTTTTTCGCTGACTCGTTGGCCGGGTATCGCCATCCGACGCGGAGGTACATCCCGCCATCCGGGTTCTTGAAGTCGGTGGTGTTCTGGTACGGATGCCCAATCGTCCAGTCACTCGGCTTCGCAAGGCGATATCCGGTCGCTCGATCGGTGAAATAGGTCCAGCCCGCCGGGAGCGAAGAGACGCTGGGCCCACGCTTCGACTTCGGCGGAGCGGTCGACGGAGCTGTGGTCGGCGCGGAGCTCTTTCGCGCCTTCGGTGTGGCCGGTGCAGGGCTCGGCTCTGCGCGCTTCGGGGACTGCGCAACCTTTGGCTTGTTGGTTGTGGGCGAGCGGTTGGTCGCCGACGGGCTCGAGGTGGTGAGGAACGAAACGCCGGCGATGAACAACACCACGATCGCGAGTAACGCGCCGACGAACACGGCCGGCAGCCGAGGCCGCCTTGGCCGCGGCGCCTCCTCCGGCGCGGGTTGATCCTCCGCTGCCTCGCTCCAGGGCCACAGTCCATGGTCGGTCGGCTCGTGTTCCTCTGCCGGTGCCCCGACCACCACAGGCGCTGCTGGGGGTTCGACGACAGGCTCAATCGGCGCCTCGACGACGGGTTCCGGTTTCGGTTCCGGGCGCCACGCCGCCACGGCGAGCGTCTGATCCGGCGGCGTCACGGGGGTCTTCGGATGGCTGGCGGCGATCCTGGCCAGTCGTTCCGTCGTTTCCTCCCCAGCCAGAGGTCCAGCGGCCTTCACTCGGCCGAGCATCTCTCGGAGCGAAGCGCCCGACGGTCTCGCCGCCGGGTCCTTGGCCATCAAATCGAGGACGATTGGACCGAGGCCATCGGAACGCTCGGGTGGGGTCGGGTCCTCCTGCATCACCGCCGCCAGCGTTGGAATGGGCTGATCCTTTCGAAACGGCGGATGCCCTTCGGTCGCGAAGTAAAGCGAAGCGCCCAAACCCCACAGGTCGGTCGCTGGTCCGACTCCTTCGCCCTTGGCCTGTTCGGGAGCCATGAAGGAGGGAGACCCGAGCACCATGCCGGTCACCGTCAACTTCGGATCACCGGCGATGGAGGCGATCCCGAAGTCCCCGAGCTTGGCGCGCCCTTCGGCGACGATCAGGATGTTCCCTGGCTTCACATCCCGGTGGATGATTCCGCTGGCGTGCGCGGACTCCAGCACGTCGAGGATCTGCAAGCCGACGTCGGCCACGACGGCGGGGGCCAGCGGGCCCTCCCGGATCACCAGCTCTTCCAGGCTCGGGCCGGGCACGAACTCCATGACGATGAAGATCCGGTCGTCCTCTTCCACGAGGTCGAAAACGGTCACGACGCCGGGATGTCCGAGCCTGGCTGCGGCTCGAGCCTCCCTGAGGACCCGGGCCTTCACCGCGGCCCGCTCGTCGCCGAAAAGCCCGGGCGGGGGGAAGACCTCCTTAACCGCGACTGGTCGGTCCAGAACGCGGTCCTGGCCACGCCAGACGATTCCCATTCCTCCCCGGCCGAGGACGTCGTGAAGCTCATATCGGGCTGCGACGAGCCGGGGGCCATTGTTCACTTGAGCGCGGGCTTGCATCGGTATCAGATCC
>DASVPT010000338.1:0-3832 GCA_036389535.1 Actinomycetota bacterium | reverse complement strand
GGCGCGCCTCGGCCCCACGATCCAGGTGGCCACATTGTTGCTGGCTGGAATCGCGGTGGCCGGCGTGATCTCGGCCGCCATGTCGCTGGTCATGACGTTCTCCGGGGAACAGATTCGAACGATCTATCTCTGGCTTCTCGGGGGGCTCACCCAAGCGGGTTGGCATCCGTTGCTCGCCGCTCTGCCATTCACGGTCGTCGGCGCGGCGGTGGCGCTTCTCAGCGCCGGCGACCTCAATGTGGCGATCCTCGGCGAGGAGCGCGCGGCGCAGCTCGGCGTCGACGTCGAACGGTTCAAGCGGATCATGCTTGCAACCGGTGCCTTGCTCACCGCGGCGGCCGTCTCGGTGGCCGGCGTGATCGGATTCGTTGGCCTCATGACGCCCCACATTCTTCGGCTGCTGATCGGCGCCGATCATCGGCGGCTCCTTCCTGCGTCCGTCGTCGGTGGGGCGGCGTTCATGATCCTGGCGGACCTCACCGCGCGGTCGGCGGTCCGTCCGGAGGAGATCCCCGTCGGCGCGATCACCGCCCTGCTCGGGGGCCCGTTCTTTCTGTACCTGCTGCGCAAGCAAAGGAGGATCGCCGGTGCACGCGGGTAGATCGCCGGGCGCAATCGAGGTGCCAGGGGATCGCCCGTACCCGTCGACGGTGGAACGCGAGCACGACTCACCCCGAAGCACGGGGGCACCCGCTGCGAATGATCTCGCCGCTGGCCTGGTCATCGACGGCGTCACGGCCCGGTACGGCGCAGACGCGGTCCTGCACGATGTCTCGGTGTCTGCTCGAGCCGGTGAGGTCACCGGTCTGATCGGACCGAACGGCTCCGGCAAGACGACGCTGGTTCGGGTCGCGTCTCGTGCCCTTCGCCCGTGGCGGGGTTCGGTTCGAGTGAGCGGCCATGATCCCTATGAGCTGTCCGCCCGGCGGGCTGCTCGCCTGGTCGCCGTCGTTCCCCAAGATGTCGGTTCGGCGTTTTCCTACTCGGCCCTCGAGATCGTGCTCATGGGAAGGTCCCCGTACCACTCGCCATGGGGAGGCGGTTCGGCCCAGGACTGGCACGAGGTCCGCGAGGCGATGAGGGCGACCAGCGTCGAGCATCTCGCGGACCGGCCCTTCGACGAACTATCCGGGGGGGAGCGCCAGGCGGTGGTGTTGGCACAGGCGCTCGCGCAATCGGCGCCCGTCATGTTGCTCGACGAGCCGACGACCCACCTGGACCTGCGCCACGTCGTCGATGTCCTGAGGTTGCTGCGGTCTCTGGCGAAGCGAGATGACAAGACGGTGCTCGGGATCTTTCATGACCTGAATCTCGCCGCGGCGTATTGCGATCAGATCGTCGCCCTGTCCGATGGGCGGGTCGCGGCGGGAGGTTCGCCGGAAGAGGTCATCACGCAGCCGCTTCTTCGCGATGTCTTTGGAATCGACGCTCGGGTCGTTCCGAACGAAGACTCAGGAAAGCCCGTCGTGGTTTTGGAGGGACCAGATGATCGCTAGAGGTCGGTCGAGACGCGAGGTCGATGCGGCTCGTTGCGAAGCAAGGTGATCTAGTCCACCAGCCCCTTGCGGAGGGCGATGGCCACGGCTTGAGCCCGGTCGTTCGCGCCGAGCTTCTCGAAGATCCGCTCGAGGTGCGTCTTCACCGTGTGCGGGGAGATCTGGAGGTCGTGGGCCACCTCTTTGGTCGTGGCGCCGTACGCGACCTTCTGGAGGATTTGGGACTCGCGGCGAGATAGGGGAGTCTCCGGCCGCTGTTCGACGTATTGAACCTCTTCGATGAAGGCCCGGGTCAGCGTGGGATGGATGACCGCCTTGCCTTCGAGGGCGAGCTTGGCGGCCTGGATCAGCTCGCCGGCGCTGACGTCCTTCAGGAGATAACCCGAAACGCCGGCTCGAATGGCGTCCGCGATGGCGGCGCGCGACTCCTCGACGGTGAACAGGATGACTTTGGTGTCCGGCATGGCGTCGCGGATTTCCTTGGTGGCCTCGATGCCGCTCATCCCGGGCATGCGAACGTCCATGAACACGACCTCGGGATGAAGCTGCTTCACCGCTTCGATGGCCTCGTCACCGTTCGAAGCCTCGCCGACGATCTCGACTTCCTTCGACGATGCGAGGGCAGAGCGAAGCCCCTGGCGGGTGACCGGATGGTCATCAACGATGAGAACCTTCATCAAAGCGCCCTCACTTACTCAGGGAGACCCTGCGGGCGGAGGCCTCAATATGTCGGCGCTCCTCAGGCGCCCGTACAATATCCCCCAAATGGCCGAATTTATGGAAGGTAATCAAGAAAATCTGACGCTGCCTGATCCGGCGAGCGAGCCCGTCGAGGCCCTTGTCGAGGGCGCCGATGTTGATCGGTCGACTGACAACGGCGGCTCACCGAACGGCGAGAAGCCGGGGTCTCTGAAGGATCAGGTCCTCGAGGTGCTCAAGAACGTCCACGACCCAGAGCTGGGCGTGAACATCGTCGATCTGGGGCTGGTCTACGGCGTTGAGATCGAAGACCAGACCGTTCACGTGACGTACACGCTCACCACCATGGGATGCCCGATCGGACCCCTGATCGAAGCGGAAATGAAGCAGTTCCTCTCCAACGTCGAGGGGATCGAAGAAGTCAACGCCGAGATGGTGCTCCGGCCGCCCTGGACGCCGGAGATGATGTCCGAAGAGGCGAAAGCGGCACTCGGCTACTTCTAGCTCCGTCCGAAGAGGCGAACGCTGCGCCGGGGCTGCTTCAAGCGCGACCCGATCGGCGCCCACGTCCCTGATTTGCGGGCGGTCTCACTCGCCACCATAATCCGACTAAGTCAGTAGGAATTGCTTCCCCGCAACTCAGAGCAGCGAAAGGGGGCCCAATGGCCGGTTACGCGAGGTCCGACGTGCTGATAGAGACCGATTGGCTCGAGCAGCGCATCGGCGACGAGAACGTCCGAGTGATCGAGGTCGACGAGGACACTGCGGCCTACGAGAAGGGCCACATCCCCGGCGCGGTGGGGTGGAACTGGAACACGGACCTTCACGCTGAGGTGGGGCGCGAATACATCGACCAAGAGGAGTTGACCCGGCTGCTTCGAACGGCAGGCGTGAACGACGACACCACGGTCGTGCTCTACGGCGGCAACAACAACTGGTTCGCGGCGTACGCGTACTGGCTCCTTCGGTACCTGGGGTTCGGCCACGTCAAGCTCCTCAACGGCGGTCGGAAGAAGTGGGAGCTCGAGAGCCGAACGTTGAACCAGGACATCGCGCAGTACCCGGAGGGGAGTGTCACGGTGAGCGGCCCGGTGATCGGCGACTTCCGCGCCCTCCGCGATGACGTCCTGGACAAAGTGAGCAGCCGCGCGTCGGGCACGACGTTGGTGGACGTTCGGTCGCCCGAGGAGTTCCGGGGCGAGAAGCTCGCGCCCGACCACCTTCCTCAGGAGCAGGCCCAGGTTCCGGGCCACATCCCTGGCGCCGCCAACATCCCTTGGGCGAAGGCGGCCAACGACGACGGCACGTTCAAGTCGGCCGACGAGCTTCGGGCTCTCTATGAAGGCGCGGGGATCACGAATGACAAGGAAGTCATCGCCTACTGCCGAATCGGCGAGCGCTCGTCGCACACGTGGTTCGCGCTCCACGAGCTTCTCGGGTTCGAGAACGTGAAGAACTACGACGGGAGCTGGACCGAGTGGGGAAGCCTGGTCGGCGCGCCGGTGGAGAAGGGCTGTGAAGCTGCCCGTCGCGAGGTTTCTGGCACCCGTGGTCTTCCATGGCCGTGGATCCAGCGCTCCGGCCGACCATACCGCCTCCTACCTGGGATTTTGAATCCGACTCCGTGAGTCGGCTTC
>DASVPT010000337.1:0-5081 GCA_036389535.1 Actinomycetota bacterium | reverse complement strand
GTCGCTCTCTGGTTGGTCATCGCCAACCCCACCCTCGCCCCAGATTGGGAGAACCACATGGCCCACTTTTGGGTGGGGAGTGGAGTGGGGGCGGTCAGCCTCTTCCTTGGGCTCCGGATGAGCGAAGCAGCGCGTCGCCGGTCGGACGCTCGCCTTTTTCTGGTGGCGCTCGCTCTCATCAGCGGGGCGGGCTTCTTCCTGATGCACGCGCTGGCCACTCCCGGCGTGCTCCTGGCGCGAAAGAGCGGCGGCTTCGTCATCGCTTCGCCGGTCGGCTTGCTGCTGGGATCGGTGTTCGCCGCCGCCTCGTCACTCGATTTCGGCAAGACCCGCGCCCTGACCCTGATGCGCCGCGTGACCCTCGTCCGAACGGGGCTGATGGTGTTCCTCACGCTGTGGGCGCTGCTCTCCCTATTCAACCTTCCGCCTCTTCGGGCCCCTATCGGCCGAGGCGAGCTTCGAGCACCTCTCACCATCCTGACGTTCGCGGTCATCCCTCTTTGCGGGTTCGCGGCGTGGCGCTACTTCCTATTTCATCGCCGCCGACCCAGCGTCATGCCGATGGCCGTGATCACCTCACTGTTCCTTCTCGCCGAGGCGATGGTGGCCATCGTGGTCGCCCGCAACTGGCACTACTCCTGGTGGGAGTGGCACGTGCTCATGGCCGCGGGACTCGGGCTTCTCGCGTACGGTGGACAGGTCGAGTACTCGCGGGAGCGATTCGCCACGTCGCTCTTTCGCAGCATCTCGCTGGAGGAAACGCTGCGACGAATCCGCGAGGAGTACCGCGCCGCCCTGGAATCACTGGTGGCGGCCATGCAGCACCGCGTGGATACCGGCGTGGAGCAGCCGATCCGCCCCATCGCGGAGCGACTGGCCAGGCGCTTCGAGCTGCCGGCAGGTCAGATCGAGGTGCTGGAACAGGCTGCCGGCGCGTTCATCGGCGAACGCGAGCGAATCCTCCGTCTGAGCGGCCTGGTTGCCATTGGACGCGAATCGAGCGTCATCCTCGATGAGCCCGAGCTGCTGAAGCGCGCCGTCGACGTGGCGGGACGGGCGTTTCGCACCGACAGCGTGCGGGTCGGGCTCCTGGATGAGGGTCAGCTCACGTTTCCGCCAGAGCTCGAAACGGGCGATCACACGGACGCGGCAGACGAAGACGAACGGCACACGGCCATCACCCAGACGCTGCTCACGCTGGAGCCCGCCGAAGCCCGGCTTGACGGGCGGCACCGGGCACTGATCCTGCCGCTGTCGGTAAAGGGGCATCCGGCTGGAGTGCTGGAGGTCCAGCGAGAGAGCGGCCCTTTCGAGGATCAGGACCGGTGGCTCTTGGAGTCACTGGCCAGCCAGCTCTCGATGGCGCTCGAGAACGCGCGGCTCTATCGGCAGATCGACACGATGTTTCGTTCCTACATGTCCCCGGACGTTGCGACGGCATTGTTGGCCGATCCCAGCCAGGCGAACGCCGGCGGGGCCGTCGTGGAGGTCACGGTCCTCTTCGCGGATCTCCGGGGGTTCTCGCCCTTCGCCGAACGGTCATCGCCCGAAGAAGTGGTGACGATGCTGAACCGGTATTTCGGGATCGCGGTTCCGTTGATCCTCGAAGAAGGCGGAACGGTGGCGCAGTTCGTCGGCGACGCGATGATGGCCGTGTTCAACGCGCCGACCCGGCAAGAGGACCACGCGCTCCGGGCGGCTCGAGCGGCCCTCAAGATGCAGCGAGCCATTCAAGAGATCGCGCTCGGACCCGGCTGGCCGCGGTTCCGCGTTGGAATCAACACGGGACCGGCGCTGGTGGGCAACATCGGCACCGCGGATATTCGCAATTTCACCGCGCTCGGTGAGACCACCAACGTCGCCGCGCGGCTCGAGGCCCGAGCGGACGCCGGCCACGTCGTCATCGGCCCGGCGACCTATGAGCAGATCAAGGACGTGGCGGTGGTTCATCCGCTTCGGCCTGCGGAGCCGAACGCAGAAGAACAACCCATCGACGCGTATCTGCTCCTTCGCCTGAACGAGTAGCCCGGCCAGGTCCTTAGAGTTACGAAGTTTTTCGCTTGGCCGATGTGACCTTCCGGCGGCGCGCACGCGAAGGCACCGGGGGCGGCGCCGGCTTCCGCCGGCTAACGTCGGTCCGGTGCGGTCCGCCCCGGCGGCGAGCCACCACCTCGCGGAACGGCTTCCCGGGCTTGAAGGCCGGCACGTTGGTCGCCGGCACCGCGAGGGGCTGGTCGCCCCAGATGTCGCGGGCCGTCCGTCGGGCTCGGGTCCTGCGGTGAAAGGTCCCGAACCCGGACAGCACGACCTTGTCGCCACGCATCACGGCCCGAACCACCGTCGCGATCAGGGCTTCCATCATTCGCGACACGTCTTTCGGTTCGAGCTTGGTAGCCGCGGCGATCTCCTCGACCAGTTCGGCCTTGTTCACGCTGGCTCCCTTCGGGTGTCGGGTAACATCGGGGCCATTGGCCCGTGGGGTAACGGTAGCCCGACTGACTCTGGATCAGTTAGTCCTGGTTCGAATCCAGGCGGGCCAGCAGAGTCACTCGCCCCACGTCTCGCTAGCCCCTATTGACTAGTCAACTGGGGCAAAATCCGGTATAACCAAGGCAGTCCGGCGCGGGCCGGTGGAGTCCGGAGAAGTCTTGCGAGGCGGGAGGTAACTCAATGATCCGGCGGATCTTCTTTGTTCTGTCCTTTTCTGCCCTGGTGGCGGGCCTCATCGTGGCCCCATCGGCCGCAGCCGACACGGTCAACGCCCCCACACAGGTCGGCCAGACCGAGACGTATAGCTGGGATGGGACCATTCCACCCGGCGCCAGCAGCGGCGACTGCGCCAACGCTCCAACCAGCGCCACCCAGACGATCACGCTGCAGGTGCCTTCGGGCCTGTACAGCTCGATCCTGCTTCGAAGCACCACGACGGTCGACTACGACGGGCTGAACGACGTGAAGTTCACCGTCTACCTCCCCGACGGAACCACCAAGACGGCGGACGACAACTTCGTGGACGCGGCGGAGTCCTTGACCCTCTCCAATCCGCCCGCGGGGGACTACACCTTCGCAGTCTGCATGTTTGCCGGACCGGCACCTCAGTCCTTCACGGGGACCTTCAAGCTCGAGGCGCTCAAGATCCCACCGACTCCCCCAGCGCCGTGCTCCAAGCCGGGCTCGAAGCTCTCGTTCACCACGCCCAGCTACGTCGACATGAACCGGGCCGGCGGAGAGCCGAGCATCGTCTCGCACCCCGCGAACGGACGGTTGCTCTACGCCGCGCACGCCGGAACCACCCACTTCTACTCGCCGGAGGCTCACGACCCAGACTCGGGTGCCTTCTACCGGAACTACACGGGCCAGGTCTACGCGTGGTACAGCGACGACCGGGGCAAGACGTGGCACTTCGTCGACCGAACCCAGCCCCCAGACAACACGGCAGGTTCAGGCTTCTCGGACCCCGACTTCGCAATCGACTCGTCGGGGAACGTCTACCTGTCCGAGATCAACCTGGTCAATGTGGCGGTGTCCAAGTCGACGGACCGCGGCGCCAACTACACGCTGCAGAACATGTTCGCCGAGACCATGACCGACCGGCAGTGGAAGGCGGCCGGACCGACGAACGTCGTGTACATCGTCGGGAACCCGAGCGGCGGCGGAACCTTCCCCGGCGACCCCCTAGGTCATACGAACCACACCATCTACCGGAGCACCGACGGCGGCCAGACGTTCTCGAACGGCGTCTCCGACCCGGGCGGCGCGGGCGACCTCGTCTTCTCGATGCGGACCAAGAGGATGTACGAACCCCACCTCAGCGGAGGGGACCTGCAGATCGCGGCGTTCACGAACCCGCTCGCTACGGACCCGCAGGTGGCGCTGACGCCGAAGATCTACACGGTAGCCAAGGGAGTGGACATGCTCTCCCACTGGCCGGCCATCGACGTCGACAACGTCGGCAACGTCTACATCACGTGGGATGAGAGCGGTAGCGGTGACCGGCCCGCCGGGGTCTACTACTCCTTCTCGACCAACGGAGGCCGCACTTGGGCCCTGCCCACGCGGGTGGACAAGCCGGTGAACCACGTCGACGGAACCGACATCTGGCCGTGGATCGCCGTCGGGGCCCCCGGTCGCGTGGCGGTCGCGTGGTTCGGCAACGACCACAAGCTCGCGGGACAGGACGCCGAGGGCGCGGGCGACAACGACCCGTGGAACGTCTACGTGGCGCAGACGCTCACCGGTCTTGGCTGTGGCACGGGCCACACCACCGCCGGGTTCCGTCAGGCGAAGGCGACGCCCGAGCCATTCCACGTCGGAACGATCTGCATGGGCGGGACCACCTGCCAGGCCGAGTTGATCGACCGGCGGCTCGGGGACTACTTCGTCATCGACATCGACAAGAAGGGGGCCGTCGTCGCCGCCTACTCGGACACCCGTCAGGGAGGGAGCGTTTCCCTGCCGGCCTTCTTCCGATCAAACGGGGGCCCGAGCTTCCTGGCGCCCACGAATACGAACAACGACGACTAACCGGCGTCAGCGGGCCGTAATAGTGGAACGAGAGCCCCCGAAAGGGGGCTCTCGCCTCTACGCCGTGGTTCCACCCGACGCGATTGTGGTCAGTGTTGAACCAGGAGCCGAGTACCAGCTCCTGTCCGGCGAGCCTTCGCGCGAATCCGACTAGCGGCTGGCGAAGTAGAAGCCGAGCGCGGCGCCGGCCAGCACGAACAGCGGCCCGAGGATGAGCTCGAGCAGCGTTCGCATGTCCTGAATCGTGACCCTCTTGTTCGCCACCAACGTGAACGCCGCGGCGATCACCGCGGCGATCAGGATGAGGATCACGATGTTCAGAACCAGCCCACGCCCGCGACGCCGCTTCGGCAGGTCGGTCGAAACCGGCGCCGGGTCGGCCGCCATTGGCGCAGGGGGTTCCATGGGCGCGGCGGGCGTCGCGACGGTCGGCTCGCCCTCTTGCACTACCTGGTTGCTTTCATCTGAGTCAGCCATAGCGGGGTTCATACCTCAAAAGCGGCCTGAGCGCGAACGCCCTTGACCGGGAACCGTAGGTCGCTGGGAGGTTTTATGCG
>DASVPT010000336.1:0-1726 GCA_036389535.1 Actinomycetota bacterium | reverse complement strand
CGCGAGCGGCGCGGGTACATCTTCCAGCGCCAGTACCGCGACGTGGACGTGCTCCTGTTGGACGACGTGCAGTTCCTCGCGCGTGCCGAAGAGACCCAGACGGAGTTCTTTCACACCTTCAACCACCTGCATCAATACGAGCGGCAAATCGTGATCGCCAGCGACCGGCCGCCACAGGAGCTCGGCGGCATCGAAGAGCGGCTGCGAAGCAGGTTCCGCTCCGGCTTGGTCGTAGACATCCAACCGCCCGATCTCGAGACGCGGATCGCAATCCTTCAGCTGAAGGCGATTCACGACGGCCTGACCATGCCCGACGAGGTGCTGCACTTCATCGCGTCGAAGTTCGAGGACAACATTCGCGAGCTCGAGGGCGCGTTGCTTCGAGTCGCCGCGTTCGCGTCGCTGTCGCGCAAAGCGGTGGACCTTCGATTGGCGGAGGAGTCCTTGGAGGATCTGATCCCCGAGTCGGGACAGGAGATCCTCCCGGTGACCATCCTCGAGGAGACCGCCGGGTACTTCGGCCTGACCGCAGAGGACCTCGTGTCGAAGAGCCGATCCCGGCCGATGACGACTGCACGGCATATGGCGATGTACCTGCTTCGCGAGCTCACCGGTCTGTCGCTCATCAAGATCGGCGAGCGATTCGAGCGGGACCACACGACGGCGATCCACGGAATCCGAAAGATCGAGTCATTGATGCCGGCCCGGGGAAGCGTCTACCGGCAGGTCCAGGAGCTCACGAAGAGGATCCGAGCGAAGAGCCGGAGAGGTTGAGGAACCTGTGGGAACCGTTGAGAAAACCCGGGCTTGCGGCGGTCGAGTCATGTCCAATCGGTGTTTTCGGCCCAGTCGTTCGGCGGGTTTCCACACCGTCCGGAGTGTCACACCCCCGCGGTACGCTGGCCGTTCGAGTGAACCACGCACATTTCCACACGCCCTACTACTGCCTAGCAGAGAACTCTTAAAGAAAGAAGAAGGATGGGAGGTCGATTGTGAAGATCAAGTGTGACCGGGACGCGCTCTCCGATGCTCTCCAGACGGTTCAGCGAGCCGTCTCCTCCAAACCCGGAATCCCTGCGCTGACCGGGGTTTTGGTCACGGCCTCCGACCAGGGCGTGGTGTTGGCCACCACGGACCTGGAGGTTTCGGCGCGGCTCAGGTTGGAGGTTCAGGTTCAGGCCGAAGGCGTGGCGCTGATCCCCGCTCGACTTCTCGGCGACATGGTCAAGAGCTTCGACCAGGCGCCCGTCGAGATCGACGCGACCGAGAGCCAGGCCCGGATCACGTGCAGCAACTACGAGGGGACCATCAGATGCTTGCCCGCTGAGGACTTCCCCGCGCTGCAGGAGCCATCCGGGACGCGGGTGACGGTCGAGGCATCGGGGTTCGCCGAGGCAGTTGGTCAGGTCGCTCGAGCCGCGTCCAGGGACGAGGCGCGGCCGATCCTCACCGGCGTGGTCCTGGAGATCAATCGGGAGGGCCTGACGATGATGGCCACGGACTCCTACCGGCTGGCGGTGCGAGAGCTGCCGGCGACGGCCGAAGGCGAGACCCGTGTGTTGGTCCCTGAGCGGGCGCTCTCAGAGGCCGGGCGAGCAGCCGGGGCGGACGAGAAATCCGAGATGGAGCTGTTCGTCGACCAGAGCCAAGCGGCCTTTCGAATCGGGCCGCTCACGCTCACGTCGCGCCTGATCGAGGGAGAGGTGCGGAATTATCGGGATCTCCT
>DASVPT010000335.1:0-13937 GCA_036389535.1 Actinomycetota bacterium | reverse complement strand
TCCGACCCCAGAACCGGCGCTACGGAAAGGTCGGCGTCAACCGGACGGGAAAGGTCGACCAACGCGCCATCGACTCTCGCCGCGACGGCATTTCTCGGGAGCAGATCCCCGAGCGGGGTCCCGGCGTCGACTTCCTTGACCTGACCGTTCGAAACGGTGACCTTCGGCATGCGCCGATGATAGGAGAGGTTCTGCGTCAGGCGTTCGGGCTCGAAATGATGATCCACGAGGTGCCGTTCCAGCGTTCGATCAAGCTTCGGAACAGGCCCCCGCTGGAGGCCTTGTAACCCGCGGCCCAGACGTTTGTCCCCGAGAACGCGATCAGGCCCTTCAGATAGCTACTCCCATTCGCGCTCTTGATCGGGGACTTCGACCATGCCGTCCCATCCCAGTGAAGGGCGAGCGCTCGGTCCTTGTTCACGTTTGTGTCGTGGTAGTACCCGACCGCCCAGACATCGTTCGACCCCGTTCCGTGAACCCGCCGAAGCTCATTGTCGCCCGTACCGAAGTTGGGCGTCGCGACGCGAACCCATGCCGTCCCGTTCCAATGGAGCGCCAGGTTTCGAAACGCCGTGCCGTTCCAATACCGGCCGACCGCCCACACGTCCGACGAAGACGTTCCCCACGCGATCCGCAGGAGCGCTCCCTGCGGGTACTTGGTCCCCTTGCCGGGGCTCGGAGTCTGAACCACGTTCCACGTTTCGCCGTCCCAGTGCATCGCCAGCGTTCGATACACACCGCCTGACACGAAATACGAACCGACCGACCAGACGTCATCCGATGAGATTGCCGCCACGCCGCTGAGGTAGTTCTTCCCCGTGCCGACGTTCGGGCTCGCCACCTGTGACCAGCTCGTCCCGTCGTAGTGGACGATCAGTGTGCTGTCCTCGCTTCCGTTCTTCTGGAAGCCGTTCGCCCAGATGTCCGTCGGCGACACACCATCGATGCCGCGAAGCACGTTCCCTGACGACCCTGGGTTCGGGCTTGGAACCACGCTCCAGCCCGTGCCGTTCCAGTGCTCAATCAGCGAGTTGCCGGTCCCCTCATGCGGAGTCGAGTTGTCGTAGTCACCGACGACCCATGTGTCATCTGACGAGAACGACAGCCCCTCGTTCAGGAATGCGCTTCCCGTTCCCGGGCTCGGCGTCGGAACGATGCTCCACGCCGAACCGTCCCAATGCTCGGCAAGGGTGTCAGACACGCCGCTGCTCGGAACGGAATAGCCGAATGTCCAAACGTCGCGGCTCGACGAACCGGAAACTCCGTGGAGGATCGTGGCAGTGCCGGGAGTGGTTGCTGTTGCAGTTGAGAAATGAAGAAAGAGCGAGACCAGCGATGGAAGGAGAACATGCTTCAAACGGGGCAAGGGAGGGCTCCTCGGGGTCCAATCCGTGAGGTCAGGCGACGTTACGTCAGGAGGGAAGCCGCAGCAATGATCAAAGCGAGATTAGTGAGTGCCGCCGTGCTTGCGTCCGACGCTCTTCGCCTGACCGTCCGCACCACCGCCTGCTTTCCCGCCGCGGCCGTGTCCCTTGCCGCGTCCTTTGGTCGAATCCATAGCGCCGCCGGTTCCGGTGGTGGTGGGGTCCTGCCCCGTGCTGGTGCCGCCTCCCGATCCGCCCGAACCGCCGCCGCCGGTGCCGTCGTTCGAACCACCCGAGCTCGAGGTCTCGCTCGCTCCGGAGCGCGGTTCGGAGCCGTGCGCCCGAAACGACGCGGTAACCACGGTGATGGGCGACGGCGCAGCCACGGGAATCTCTTCCGACAGCGGACCGCCCGAGCGGTTCGGACCACCGCTTGACCGCGGTGAAGGTGTGCTGCCGCCGGTGAAGAGGGGCTGCGAGACCGACGTTCCGTCTCCGGCCGGCAAGGGGGTCGAATTCACGTCGCGAAAGGCCGGCGCCGAGCGAACGCCGCCACGCCGGCCGTCGGGCAGTCCGACCACCGCCATGGCGCCGATCAGCACCACGCAGGCGGCCGCGGCGACGCCCAGCAATCTCGCGCGCCCACGCCGGACCGCGGGGAGATATTCCTCCTCGCCGAACGAACCCTCCAGGATCGGCTGCGGACCCGCGGTGACCGCCGATGTCGAAGCCACCGCTCGCATCTTCTCCAGATGGTGGGCGGCGACAACGTCAGGAGCCCCATGCGCGGAGGCTTCCTGCAAATCCTGAACCAACGATCCGAGGAAAGCACTGCGCTGATCCTGCGGCGACGCGCCAGAGAGCAACCGATCGAGATCCTTCCCCCGGGCGCCGCCTCGTGGATCGATGGCTCGAAGCGCCATCAGGCCACCGCGTCTTCCTCGACCTTTCGGCCGAGCCGTCCCACTGCGCGAGACTGGAGCGCCCTGACGCCGCTCACCGGCTTGTCCAGGACCTGAGCGACCTGGGAGACGTCCAGGCCGCCGATCACACGAAGGAGGAAGACCGTCCGCTCTTCCGGCGGAAGCTCCACCAGCGCCTCAGCCGCCCACCGGGTTCCAACTCGCTTGAACGCGTGAACCTCGGCAGCCTCTCGATCCCTTGCAGCCAGAGCGTCGGCCAGATGCTGAGGGTCGGCCAGCTCATCCTTCCGCCACGGCCGCCATTCGAGCTCCTCCAGCAGTCGGCGGTGAGCGATCCAGAAAACCCACGTCCGGAGCGTCTCCTCATCACCGTCGAACTTCGGGAGGCTGCGGATCATCTCCACGAACACGTCAGAGGTGAGCTCTTCGGGATCGGAGGCGCCCTGCGCCCTGAGGTAACCGATCACCGAAGGAGAGAGATCTCGATAGAGTGATTCGAAGGCCCAATCAAGGCCCGTGCGAGCGGCTTGCAGCACCTCTTCGAACGTTTCGCCGATCATCGCCTCAGGACCGATCAGAGAGAAATCGCATGCGCGGTTTGCGAAGGATAGGTTCTCCAATCCGCCCGGACCATCGGGAAACTGACCGAAAACCCCGATCGGCCAGCCGAGGCTTGGTCCATCGGCTGCTGGTGGGGTGGCTCGTCACCTTGCTTCTGGCGGCATGCCCCGGACGGCCGACAGGCGATGGTTCCGAGCTCCTGATCATCGTGAATGCCCCCTTCTCCAGATCTCCATACATCGGCCGGACCATCGCTCAAGGGGTTCGGCTGGCCGTCGACGAGATCAACCGGCGCGGCGGCGTCACGACCGCCGGCCGGACGTACCGATTCCGAGTCGAGACGCTGGACAATGCCCTTTCGCCCGAGAAAGCCCTGCGAAACATCAGGACCGCCGTGGCGCGAAACGCAGTTGCCGTGGTGGACGAAGGAACCGGCATCAACGCTGCATGGCGCGTCGCGAACCCGGCGCGCCTTCCGATCTGCATCACGTTTCAGGGCGGGATGGGACTGGTGGACGCGGAGGCCCGTCCCAACGTCTTTCGAATCGCGCCGCAGGATCACGGCATCGGTTTCCGCTACGCGGAGTACCTCATCCCCAAGGGACTGAAAGTCGGCTTCCTGCACGACGACAGCGACTACGGACAGCAGGGGCGGCTGGCGTTCCATGCAGCGTTTGGTCGCAATCCCGAGGCGGTGACGGCAGAGATCGGTGTGCCGGCCGACGCCGCCGATCCCTCACCGCAGGTTCTCCAGGCGAGGAGGTCCGGAGCGACCGCGCTTCTGGTCTGGGGAACCTCGGCGACCGTCGCCAGCGTGGTGCGCACCGCCAGGTCGAGCGGGTGGAAGGTTCCCATCTACACGCCGCCGACCGGTCAGGATCCGCTGGTGAGGCAGCAACTTTCCGACCATCCCGAGTGGGTGGATGGCCTGACCTTCGCGTCGGGGCGAATGACCGCCGAGCGCGGCCCGGGCCCCTTCCTCAACTTCCAGGGAAACTACGAGCGCGAGTTCGGAAGGGACGAGGTCGGGGTGAAGACATCATCCGGGCGGGCGGTCATCCAGCCGCCCGAGTACGCGATGTACTCCTACGACTTCGTGAACGTCCTGGCGGCGGCGGTCCGGGCGGCGGCGGGACCAGACCGCGTCAGGCTCCTCGACGCGCTGAACCAGGTCGACGTGCGAGGAGCCAACGGCGACGAACGCGGTTTCAACGAAAAGAATCACGACGGCGTGGTCGACGACGACGTGTACTTCGCCGTCTTCCACGACATGACGTTCAGCCCGGTTCGAGATGACCCACTCTCTTCGACGCTCCCGGTCATCAAGCAGACCTGACGGCAGTGCTCCTGCCGCGCGGCCATTCGCCGCGTTGTTCGGCGCCCTGATCTGGTCGGTCGCGCTCACCCAGAGCGCCTCGGCGGCGGACGAGACGGCGGTTCATCTGCCAACGAAGAGCGACGCGCTCGCCTTCGCCCCGTACGCCCAGAGCCTCCTGTACGGAAAGGGGTTCGGCGTTGAGACGCAGCTCCCCGGCCCCGTTTCAGACCGCGAGCACGTCGACGTGGGGCTGAACACCGACGGCTCCATCGCCAGCGTTGAGGTAGATCAACGACTCGTCGTATCCGGGCTCGGCGACTTCCTGTTCAAGATCTCCGGGCCCGCCCGGGACGTCGAGGCGCTCCCGGGGTCGGCCTCGAATCCGGGCCTCCGAAAGGGCGCCGTCCTCTGGCAGGGTTTCTCGTCGGGCCGCAAGGTGCTGGCCGCGCACCTCCAGCTCTACCCGCGACTCGAACGAGATCGGCTGCCGCTCTCGTTCGCCATGTCCATTCGCGTGGGCGGCAGACCGCTGGAACCCGGGCGAGCGGTCTCCGGTCCCGTCGAGCTCACGCTCACCATCTCGAACAACTCGGCGGTGCCGATCGGCCTCGTGCGTGCACCGGCGGACCCGGCCGCGCTGGCCCCGGTCATGGATCGCGTCCGCGAGGAGCTTCGCCGGGGCGTGACGCCTACTCCCGGAAAGGATGGCATCCCGAAAACGGTCCCGGCGACCGGCACCGCGCAGACGGTCACGGAGGACGTCGAAGTACCCGTCCTGGTGCGGGGACGACTGGAGTTTCCCGCCGGAAGCGTCACCGGCGCTCGCGCCGAGGGAGCACGCCTCCGACGGGCCCCGAACGGCACGACCGTCCTCCCCTTCGAGCGCACCCTTGGCGGTGGGGACGCGAAGGAGATGACGCTCTCCGTGACCGGCCAAGCACACGCCCTGCCCCTGCCAGATCTCACGATCGATCCCGTACCCACCCTCCCGCCAGCGCGAGAGCTGGACCCGCCTGTCGGCAAAAGCTGGAAGGAGGCGGCATCGGCCGCGTCGGCGCGATTGGATGGAGAACAGATGCTGGTGCTGCTTCAGCGAGCAATGTGGCAGGGCGTGAGAATCGTTCAGTTCGACGCGTATCTCGGCAACCCGGATCTGAGCGGCCCGTCGAAGTCGACCTACCTCTTTCGACTGGCGCCACACCTCGAGCGCACGACGGTCACACCGCGTGAAGCGCCGCATGCGCGACCGCTGACGATCGCGGGCTTCTCGGTTGGGATCGTGCTGCTTCTGACGGGACTGGCTCTTGTGTGGGCGCGCTCGTAGCGGCCCGCCGATCCAGCGCTACTTCGAGGGAGACGCCGACGGTGAGCCGCTCGGCGCCAGGGGGCTCCCCCCTGGACTGCTGCTCGGAAGCGGAATGGCCTGCCGGTTCCGCGTGTAGATGATGAGCATCAGCGCGTACCCCGGCGTGCAGAACTCGGTCCGAGCCCGGAACGCCCCAACCGCCGGCGGTCGCAGAAACTGATCCTCGACCTCCCCGGGCTCGGCATCGCCCCGGCCGAGGACCCACCCGGACTTCGGCCACTCCTTGATCACGAACCGGGCGAAGGACTCCGCGGTTCCCGGAACGACCAGGACGGCGCGCTCATAGCCGAACGTGGCGGCGAGGGCCTGGGTTGCGTACGTGCCCTGAGGAAAGGGCAGGTCCGGCGGAATCCAGGCCGGCATGGTGATGCGCGGTGGGAACCGGCACTTGGGCAGGCGCTGACCATTGGGAAGGGTCGGAACCTGGACGCTCGGGCTTGTCGCCTTGCTGCCCGAACTCGAGCAGGCGCTCAGGGTGACGAGCGCCAAGAGCACGCCGAGAATGCGGGCACAGGTTCGGTTGGACACTGAGGTGGAATCCTAGAGGGTCATGTCGCTCGTCCTTCAAGTCGTGGTCACCGGGCTCGCCGCAGGTGCGGGCTACGGCCTCATCGCCATCGGCTACACGTTGATCTATCGCTTGACGGGGGTGATCCATTTCGCCCTCGGAGAGCTGGTGAGCCTGGCGGTGTTCGTGACGCTCTTCTTCGCGGCCGGCACAGGTCCGGTGACGCAAACGAATCTCGGCGCCGTGCGGTTCATCCCGGCAGTGGCCGGCGGGCTCGCCGTGGCGGTCGTCTCGGGCTTCCTCGTCTACCGGCTGGCGCTCCGGCCATTCCTCAATCGCCGCTCGCTGATCGGATGGGTCGGCGTTCTGGTGGCTGTGACCTTCGGGGTTCGGGGCTTCCTCGCCTCGGCATTCGCCCGTCCGAGCTACGTTTTTCCGGACGTCATCCCATTTCGAAGACTGGGTGAGAGCGGAGTCGTGAATCTTGGTGGCGGCGTCTCCCTTCAGGTTCGGACCTTCTTCGTGATCGGTGTCGGACTGGCGCTCGCCGCAGGAGCGGGGTGGCTGCTCACGAGGACCAGGCTCGGCCGCGCGCTGCAGGCCATCGCCGACACGCGAGAAGGGGCCGAGCTCGTTGGGATTCCGGTCGAACGGCTTTTGGCGATCGCGTTCGGTCTGGCGGGCGCTCTTGCGGCGCTCGCGGCGGTGGTCGAGGCGCCGTCCGCGCCCGTTTCGGTGGACACCGGCGCCCTGCTCGGGTTGAAGGGGCTGGTCGCGGCTCTCGTCGTGGCATTCGGGTCGTCGTGGCGTTCGTTCCTGGCCGGGCTCGCCGTGGGTGTGCTGGAGGCCGCGATCTCCGTGTTCCACCTCGGGCCGGTCCAGCTCGGTCCGCAGTACCGGGACGTCCTCCCACTGGTGCTGGCCGTCGTGATCATCGCGTTCACGCGGTTTCGCCAGTCCGGCCTCGAGCTCGAGTGAGTTCCGCAGCGTCGTTCGTTCAGCTTCGACGCGCTGCTCGCGAGGCAGCGACCGATGCGCGGCATGCCTGGAACCCGAAGGCGTCCGCATTCGGCGTCGTCTTACTCGCGGTCGTGCTGGTTCCAGTCTTCGTCCGCGACCCGAATCAACTCGCTGCTGGCGCCGCGGGCCTCTACACCATCCTGGCCGCCGTGGGCCTGAACTTCGCCGTGGGAATGGCGGGGATCCCCTCCCTCGGTCAAGGTGCGTTCTTCGCCGTCGGGGCGTTCGCCGTCACGCTGCTCGAGGTCAAAGGCGGTTGGGATCCGACCCTGGCCATCGTGGCCGCCGTGATCCTCGCCGGCCTGGCGGGTGCGGTGGTCGGCAGCGCCGCCATTCGGCTGTCCCGGCCGATCGTCGCCATCGCCACGTGGGTGGTGGCGTGGCTCGTCGGGTTCACCCTCGCCGCCTTCCCTGGCATCTTCGGCGGACTTCAGGGGATTCCGGTGCCCGAGGGCACGCTCGGTATCGCGCCACTCGGCTTGGCTGTTCGGCTCACACCGGGCATCCACTGGGAGCTCGGAGCGGTGCTCGTTTCGGGGACGCTTCTTGCCTACATCGTGCTCTCGCGGGCTTCGTGGGGCCTGGGACTCTCGGCCACTCGCGACGAGCCGGCCGCCGCGTCGGTCCTGGGGGTGGAACGAGGACGGCTCCAGTTCTGGACGTTCACCGTCTCCGCCATCATCGGGGGCGCCGCGGGCGCCCTCGCCGTCCAGCTGGCGGGCGTGGCGGACCCGACCGCGTACGGTCCGCTCCTTTCGGTCGAGCTCTTCGCCGCCGTCCTCCTGGGAGGCGTCGGACGAACCTTCGGACCGGTGGCGGGAGCGGCCGCGCTTCTGCTCATCCCTCGCTTGGCGGAGGCGCTCGGCGGGGCCGCCGGGATCTCGGCCGAGCGATTCGAGCCGGCCGTCGCGTCGGCGATCCTCGTGGTGGCCCTCGTGATCGGCCGCGGCGGTGTCATCGGGTGGCTGTCCGCCCTCGCCCGGCGGTTGAATGTCGGGGCGAAACGGCCGCATGCCTCCTCAAGAGACGTCGCCGGCGACAGAACGTACGAGTCGGAGCCTGACCCGCACCCGCTAAGCCGCTGGAGGCCTGGTCGTGAAGCGCCGGCCGCCGCAACGGAAACCGCACCCGACCCAATCCTTGTCGCTGAAGGCCTGGCCAAGCACTTCGGGGGCGTGGCAGCGGTCGATGGCGTCGGGCTTCACCTCACGTCCGGAAGTGCGCACGCCCTGATCGGACCCAACGGTTCGGGCAAGACCACGCTGCTACGGCTGCTCGGAGGAACGCTTCGCCCGGACGCGGGAACCATCGCGTTTGCAGGAACTGACATGACGAATACGCCTACGCCAGAGCGCGTTCGGAAAGGGCTCGTTCGAACGCTCCAGAGCGTGAACGTCTTCCCGAACCTCTCCGTGCTGGAAAACGTGCTTGTCGGAGCCAGTGCCCGGCGTCGCTACGCCGGCGGACTCCGTTCACTCGTGCTCACGCCGCTCGCTCGAGCCGAAGCGAAGGAAGCCCGCGAGCAGGCCCGGGCGCTCTTGAGCATCGTCGGCTTGGCAGCCGCCTCAGAACTTCACCCGAAGGAGCTCTCCGGCGCGGACCAACGCTTCCTGATGATTGCCTCGGCGTGCGCCTCCTTCCCGTCGCTCCTTCTCCTCGACGAACCCTCCGGCGGATTGACCGGGCCGGAGCTCCAGCGCTTGGTTCAGGTCCTGAAGGACCTTCGGTCTCGCGGCGTAACGATCGTGCTGGTCGAGCACAACTTGCGCCTCGTTCGGCTGCTGGCGGACCGGGTCACGGTTCTGGACGCCGGCCGCGTGATCGCAGAAGGCACGCCTGCCGAGATATCCCGGAACGAAGACGTGGTGGAGGCGTACCTGGGACCGCGCGGCCTCTGACGCCGCGGTTCAGATGGTGGGCGCGACAGGGATTGAACCTGTGACCTCTTGCGTGTGAAGCAAGCGCTCTCCCGCTGAGCTACGCGCCCTCTGTTGGCGCGGAGTCGGCCTCTCGACCGACCGCAGCGCCGCTCGCGATTCTAGGACACGCAGCCGGCGCTTCCCTGGTCCACCACGACATCTCGTGTGGTGACGAACCGCCACGAGTACATGCCTTGGCCGAGCGTCAGCTCCAACACCCCGAAGCCGCCGTTGTAGCGAACCTGTGAGCCCTGGACGGTTCGGCCGAAGCTGTACCTCGACTTTCCGCCCAGTCCGCTCACGAACTGGCGAATTCCATTCGAGGCCCTCGACCCATCGGGTCGCTTCTTGGCGAATCGTTCGTACAGGTGGTCGTGCCCGCCGAGCACGACGTCGGCTCGATGGCGGAAGAGGAGGCTCCACATCGCCGCCGACTTCGAACTGCTTCCGTGCTCGGCGCCCGAGGACCACCGCGGCTCGTGCCAGTACGCGAGGGTGCACGTCGTCGGGTTCGCTTCCAGGGTGTTCTTCACGAACGTCCACTGCCGGGAGTCCTTGGCCATGGAGCGGTTCGAGTCGAGCTGAATCACCTGCCATTCACCGAGTCGAAACGACCGAAAGCAGCCAATGCCGAAGTACTCGTCGTATCCGGACGGCCCGCACGGATCATGGTTCCCGGGGCTGGGCCACGTGATGCCGTTGAGCCGGCCCCAGGTCGGCGCGAAGTACGCCGCGTAGTCGACCAGATTCCCGCTGGGGTACTGGTTGTCACCGAGCGCCAGCACGGCCTGCGGCGAGAGTCGGATGGCCAAGTCGGACGTGGCCTTCTGGGTTCCGATGCCCTCCGGAGAGATGTCGCCGGCAGCGACGACCTTCACACCTTTCGATGGGGTCGGGCTGGGCGATGGCGAAGGTGAGGGCGACGGTGATCGGGAGGGCGACGGAGATGGCGACGGCGACCTCGAAGGGGATGGGCTGGGCGAAGGTGAGGGCGAGGGGCAGGGATTGTGCGGGTTCGGTTTGCACTCTTGGGGCTGAGCCGTAACCGACGGCGACCGGCCAGCAGTGACGATCAGCAGCGTCGTAAAAGCGACCGCCAGGACGATGGCACCGATTCGTCGAAAGTCATTCACTTATTTCAAGGTCGGCAAGAGAGCCTCGCCGCATGACTGTCGGGGGAAATAAAAGGCGACGGCGCGTGCCCGCGTCGCGCCGCCGCCCAGCCGGACCTTGCGATCCGGACATCTGCCGTCGGGGTTCATCCCGAAGTGGCGCTAGTTTGCCATTGCGGCTCGATTCCCGGCAAGGGACATTGTGAAATTAGCTATTAATAGCTATGCCGGACTACGGGAGAAACGCCCGCGGCGGTTGGTAGTCAACACCCGAAAAGAACCGGCCCTTCGCATTGAAGCCGCCCCACACCAACATGTCCCTTCCCGTCCACACAGCGGTCTGGCCGAAGCCGGTCGCCCCGGGGGTCTGCGGGAGCGGCCTCCACGTGTTCGTGGCGGGGTCGTAGGCCACGCCGATGGCGGTTGCGGTTGAGGGATCGTCGGCCCGGCTGTTGCCACCCCACAGAAGCACGACGTGTCCCGTCCACACCGACTGGGGCAGGATCAGGGCTCCTTTGAACGGCGGTTTGCGAAGCCTGGTCCATGCGTCCTGAGCCGGGTCGTAGGCGGCCCCCTCACCCTTCGGCCCGCCCCAGATGACCATCTGCTTGCCGGTCCACACGCCCGTGTAGCCGTAGCCGAACCCGGCCGACAGGGGCGCCTTCGCGATTCGGCGCCACTTCTGCGCGGATGGGTCGTAGGCGGCTCCGTCGTTGAACGCGAGGTTCGTCTCGCCGATGCCCGCGCCGCCCCACACGATCATCTCGCTGCCGGTCCACACCGCGACCTGACCCGAACGCGCCTTGATCGGTGCCTTCGGAACCTTGCTCCACTGGTTCGTGGCGGGGTCGAAGGCGGCCCCGTCGCCGAACAGCGTTCCCGGCGGCACCACCTGGGTCGGTTCGACCTCCTCCTGCTCGCCGGTCACTCCCCCGCCCCACAGGATCATCTGCGATCCGGTCCACACCGCCGAGTGGTAGGCGCGCGGTGAGAGCGGCGACTGCGGCAGAGCGGTCCACCGGCGCCTGGCGGGGTCGTAGGCCGCGCCATCGCCGTAGTCGATCTCGAAGAGCTTGGTGTTCTGGCCGCCCCACACGATCATCTGCCGGCCGGTCCACACCGCGCTCTGGTCCGATCGCGGAGCGAGTGGTGCGGTGGGGATGCGGCTCCATTGCCGGCCTGCCGGCGTGTAGCTGAGACCGTCCGCCATGGGGCGTGATCCCACCAGCTGCTCGCCGCCCCAGATCAGCATCTGCCGCCCGGTCCACACCGCGGTGTGCGCGGTTCGCAGCCGAACGTGCGGAAGCGGGCGGGCGATCCCCAGTGAAAGTCGCGGTTTCTTGGATGCTCCCGCACTGGGGTACGCCCCTTGCTGGCTCTTGGCATGACTGCACGCGGCGCCCAGCAGCGCCAATGCGACAACGAGGGGTAATTGCGGGCGTTTCAATTGGCGTGGGCGCTAGAGGATTTGAACCTCTGACCTCTTCCGCGTCAAGGAAGCGCTCTCCCCCTGAGCTAAGCGCCCGATTTCTCTGTCATTCTAGGCATCTTGACTGGGGCCGACGACCCCCATTGAATTCGACGTTCAAGTGATGGGGGGACCCGCGCCGATGCTTTGGGGGAAGGTACGCCCGCCCGCACGCCATATTCAGGGGGAAAAACCAATGCTGAGACGGATTGTGATTCTGGCTGCCGCCACCGCGGTCGCCACTGCGACCTTGGGAGGTGTCCAAGCGCAGGCCGTCAGCTACTTGCCCGGGATCGACGTCTCGCACTGGCAAGGGAGCATCAACTGGGCGAAGGTGAAGGCAGCCGGCATCCGGTTCGCCATCGCCAAGGCCAGTGACGGTCAGACTTACGTGGATCCCCAGTACGCCACCAACAAAAAGAACGCCACGGCGAACCGCGTCAAGTTCACCGCATACCACTTCGCCCGTCCAGACAGCAGCAAGGGCGACGCCCGAATCGAGGCGGACCACTTCGTGGACACCGCCAAGCTGAGCGCGGGGAACCTTATTCCGGCGCTCGACCTCGAGCAGACCGGAAAGCTGAGCGTGAGCGCCCTCCAGACGTGGGTCTCCCGGTTTTTGAACCGGGTGAGCTACCGAATGAACGGCGTGAAGGCGATGATCTACACCAGCCCGTACTTCTGGAAGACGTCCATGGGCAACACACGGCAGTTCGCAGACAACGGCTACAAGATCCTGTGGATCGCCCACTGGAAGACCCAGACGCCGACCGTGCCAGCTGACAACTGGGGTGGGAACAGCTGGACCTTCTGGCAGTGGACGAACTGTTGGTCGGTGAGCGGTATCTCAGGGTGCGTCGACGGCGACCGCTACAACGGCACCGACTTCACCAAGGTCAAGATCCCCGCGCCTACCACAGCGTAAGAGCGTCAGAACGAAAGAAAAGAAGGGCGGGCGCCCTGAGGCGCTCGCCCTTCGTTATTTCTTCGTTGGAGTCCGGTCCTCGATCGCTAACAACCGTGCGCGGACCACGTACCCGAGACCGACGGGATCTTCGTGCTGTACTGCGGACCGCTGATGTAGATCTTGCTCCCGTCCTGAACCATGAAGATCGGGTGCTTCTCGTCGTGTCCGTGGTACGTGTCGCACAGGTAGACGCCCGCGGTCGTGACGTTGCCGCTCGGTTTCATGTTGCCCAGCGCTCCGTTGGACGGCGCGCCGTACGACGTGGAGTAGTCGCGCTTGACGAACTCCATGTGGAGCTGCCCGTGGTTGTCGGTGAAGCCCCATTCCTCATCGCCGTCCAGGTGGTTGGGGCTGGCCCGTCCCTTGTAGACCTTCCCGCTGGTGGTGGAGCAGCTGGTCACGACCTTGTGCCTGCTGGTCCGCCACACACCGAGCTGCCGGCTGCTGTAGCCATTCGGGGCCGGAGGGCACCAGCTGGTCCACTCGAACGTGGCCGCGCCAATGAGGTCGCCGGTGGTCGTCTTCCAGGTCACGGCGTAGGTCCCCTTGGTGGCGAAGCCGAACGTCGGCCACATTCCAATGCTGTCCGCCGAGGAGCCGCTCCAATTCGCGTCCTCGGTCTTGCACTTGTCGTTCCGGTTCAGCGTGTACTGGGTGGCGCCGTTCTTCGGCGGAGGCGTCACGGCGGGCCACGCATCGGCGTACTTGACGCACAGCTGGTACTTGATGGCCGGGATGACGCTCAGCCTGCTGATCTTGAACGTCGCCTGCGTGGGGCCGCAGCACAGCTTCCCGCTGGTGGCCGTGGCGACCGAGGTGCTGACGTTGTAACCGAGACCGATGTCCTGAGGAATTGCGGCTGATTCGCTTCCCTTGAAGTTCGAATCGCCCAGGTACACCGCCTTGATCTGGTGGCTGCCGACATCGCTCGATCCGAACGTATGGGCGC
The DNA here is from genome assembly GCA_036389535.1 of Actinomycetota bacterium. Lineage (GTDB taxonomy): Bacteria > Actinomycetota > UBA4738 > UBA4738 > UBA4738 > JALYGK01. The sequence continues at coordinate 462 of DASVPT010000335.1, read as the reverse complement.
AGGTGGCGCTCCCAGAAACGGACAGCGGGACTGCCGAACACCCTGGGATGTCGACTGACCCGTCCTTGAACTCGACGTTGCCCGTCGGAATGGTTGCGCCCGCATTGGGCGTGACCACCGCGGTGAACGTCACCAGCTCGCCGGCTTTCACGCTGGAGTCCGACGAGGAGACGCCGGTCCCCGTGCCGAGCTTGTCGACCGTTTGCGTCACGGAATTCGAGCTGGTCTTGAAGAGGCCGTCATCCGGTGTGAACGCGGCCTGGATCGAGTGGCCACCCACCGCAAGGGCGCTGGTCGGACATGACGCCTGTTGCGAGCCGTTGACCGCAACCAGCGCCACGGACGAACAGAGGCTCGTCGCTCCCTCGCTGAACGACACGGATCCAGTCGGAGTTCCCGAACCGGGCGAGACCGCGGAGACCGTGGCGGTGAAGGTGACCAGCTCGCCCTTCACCGTGGTGT
>DASVPT010000334.1:0-8218 GCA_036389535.1 Actinomycetota bacterium | reverse complement strand
TCTGCCGTCTCGGTACTGGTGGTGCTGAGCGTCCTCCATCCGGGATCGACGCTGCTGGGCGAAGGCCGCCTCGTGCTCGTCTCGGTCGTGTTCGCAGCGGTGGCGCTACGTTCGCTGGCGAACCAATACGAGCTGGCCAGGACCACGACGGTGCTCGAGAGAACCGTGCAGGAACGCGGCACGGCCATCGCCTCGCTTCGATCGGCCTCCGAGATCCTCAGGGACTCCGACGCGCGACACCGTCTCTTGCTCACGGCAGCCGTGGACGGGATCGTGGAGTTGGACTCCGACCGTGGGATCGTTCGGGCCAACGACGCGTTCTGCCAGATGGTGAACCTTCCCCTCGAGGACGTGGTCGGAAAGCGGTGGGCCGAGATGGCCGAGATGGCCGGCGGCGACCATTCGCTCCGAACGCTGCCGGAGACCGGCGAGGCGACCGTGGCGACCGATCGCGGAACGGCCCATCTGGAGGCCCGCACCTCGGTGGTTCCGACGAGCCCGCCGGGCACGCTCCTCCTCATCCGCGACGTGACCGCCAGCAAGGTCTCGGAGCAGACCATCCGCAGCCTGTTCCAATTCCTTCAGAACCGAGACGAAGACCGAACCCGGCTGCTCACCAGAACCAACGCCGCCATCGAGAACGAGCGCAACCGCATTGCCCGCGACCTCCACGATGGACCGGTGCAGGGAATCTCCGCGGCGGCGCTCTCGCTCGAGGCGGTGCGCCTCATGGTCGAGGCCGGAGAGATCGAACGGGCGGCAAAGATGCTCCAGAGCATCTCCTCGGAGCTGTCTCAGGAGGCGCTGAACCTGCGGCGGGTGATGAGCGACCTTCGGCCTCCCGTCCTCGAGGAGCGTGGGCTGATCCCGGCCGTCCACGAGCTCGCGGCGAGAGTTCAGCGCGAGTTGGAGATCCCCGTGACCGTCCACGCGCTCTCCCATTCTGACGTTCCCGAGGAGATAGAGACCATCGCCTATCGGGTGGTCCAGGAATCGCTTTCGAACGTGGGAAAGCACGCCCGTGCGTCGCAAGCGACCGTCACCATCGAAGCCACGGCGGGGACGCTTCGGGTGGTGGTCGAGGACGATGGCCGCGGATTCGACGCCAACAACGCGCGCGAGTTCCTCCGAAGCGGCAAGGTCGGCCTCGCGTCGATGCGCGAGCGGGCGGAGCTGGTGGGCGGGACGTTCACCGTCCGGAGCAGTCCCGAGGGGGGGACCGCCGTCATGGCGGCGCTTCCGTTCGAGATGCTCCCGGCCCTGTACTCCCCGGTCTAGAGGGACGTCCTGGCTACCAGCGACGCGGGCTGGGAGATGTCGAAGGCGGCGGTTCGCTGCTCGGAGGCGGATTCGAGCTGGGCGGCGGCGCGGACGGACTGCCTCCTCCACCGGAAGGACCGGGGTTCGGCGGCGGCGGAGCGGTAGAGCCCGACGGGGCCGGAGCGTGCGTCGGCTGCGGCGACTTCTTGTTCTTCGGCTGCTTGGGCTGCTTCGGCTTCAGCAGGTTGTAGCCAGCGAAGCTCGGCGTGGGGAAGTTCGCCGGAGGAACGTTCACCAAGGCCTGGCTCATGAAGTCATGCCAGATCAGCGCGGGGAGTGAGCCGCCGAAGACTGTGGTGAAACCCTCGACGTTTTCCATCGGGATCTCGCCCTTGGGGTAACCGACCCATACGCACGTCGCCAGCTGCGGTACGTATCCGCACAGGTAGGCATCGACGTAGTTCTGAGCGGTTCCGGTCTTCACAGCGACCGGACGATCCGACAGCTTCGCCGCCGTGCCCGTGCCGTGGTTGGCGACCCCTTGGAGCGCATAGCTGACGAGGTCCGCGTCGTTTTCGCGGAGCACGCGCTCCCCCTGCGTCTTCGTCTCGTCGAGCAATTCCCCATCGGCCGACTTGACCGACACGATCCCGAATGACGGGTGGCGGACGCCGCGAGCGGCCAGCGTCGTGAAACCGTTCGCCATGTCGAGCGGCGTGACGCTCTGGGTTCCGAGCGTGATCGAGCACACGGGCTCGAGCGGCGACTCGATCCCCATTCGCTTTGCGAGCTCGGCAACCGTGCTTGGGCCCACCTCCACCACCAGCTGAGCGAAGATCGTGTTCACCGAATTGGCCGTGGCGTCCGCGAGCGACATCTTGCCGTGGCCCTCGTCGGCGTAGTTGTGAACGTCCCACGGCAGACCCTTCTCGTCGTAGCACTCCGGATTCGGGATCTTCAATTCCGGAGGACCGTTCCACACCGACTTGAGCGAGATCTTCTTGGTCATGGCGGCGGCGAGCGTGAACGCCTTGAAGGCGCTTCCCGTCTGGCGGTGGGCTTGCGTGGCGAGATTGAACTTCGCTGTCTCGAAGTCCTTGCCGCCGACCAAGGCGCGAATCGCGCCGTTGCGCGGATCGATGGCGATGAGGGCGGCCGACGGGTCCTTCGGGCTCTTGAGGTGGGCCTTCACCGCGGCCTCCGCGGCGCGCTGGTAGTTGGAATCGAGCGTGGTGGTCACGTGCAGTCCGCCGGAGAACGTCTGCTCCACGCCGTACTGCTTTTGGAGCTGCTTGGTGACGTGGCTCACGAAGTAGGCGAACTGGAACGTCTGGGGCGAGCGCTTCCGGACCTTCAACGGTTTCTGCTGAAGCTCGGAGGCGTCCGCTTCGCTGATGTACCGCTGCTGGGCCATGAGCTGAAGGACCAGGTTGCGGCGCTCCTTGGCGAGCTTGGGGTGGTCGATGGGGTCGTAGGTCTCCGGAGCCCGAATGACCGCCGCGAGCGTGGCGGACTCGGCGGTCGTGAGATATCTCGCCGAGTGGCCGAAGTAGGTCAGCGCGGCGGCCTGGACCCCATAGGCGCCGCTGCCGAAATAGACGGTATTGAGGTACTTCCCGAGGATCTCGTTCTTCGAGTACTTCTTCTCCAGCTTGACCGCGATGATGGCCTCTTTGATCTTGCGGCCGAATGTTCGCTCCCTGCCCGTGTACACGTTCTTCACGTATTGCTGGGTGATGGTCGAGCCGCCCTGAGTGATCCGGCGGTTGGTGACGTCCGCCCACGCGGCCCGAATGATGGCGAACGGGCTGATTGCTCCGTGCCGGTAGTAGTCCTTGTCCTCGACGGCGATCACGGCGTTCTTGAAGCTCTTCGGTATCTGTCCGAACGGGATGACGACGCGGTTCACCTCGGCGTGCAGCGAGGCGATGCGGTGTCCGGCGCGGTCGAGCAGCACGGTGGTCTGCGGCCCGGGCGGAGCCTCGGGGACGGTCGTCCGCGAGTAGACGTACAGAATCATGAAGGTCACGCCGAGAAGGCCGACCACCGGAACGAGAACGAACCACCACCAGAAGCGCCGGAAGAATCCTCGCTTCTTGGCCTTTGCCCTGGTGCCGAACCGGTCCGGGGACTGCCCCGACGGCGGAACGGCGCCTTGCGGTTGTGTGCGAATCACGTGCCCTCGATTTTACTGGCGGCCTTCTATTTCTTTGTGGCGGCCGTGTTGAAGCTTGGGGCGGCCCGCGCGCGGTAGGTAGCTACCCTGCGGTGCGAGCCAGAAACGCCTCGCAGACGTGATTCCAGGAGCATCCGGTGCAGACCTCGATCACGTAGCAGGTGCTGCCGCGGTTCGAGACGGTACGGGACAACCCTTCCTGAATGTCGAAGGCTCGGCCGTTGTCCTGCTTGAGGGAGTCCCCGAAGACATAGGCCAGGAGCCGAAGGTCCCAGTCGCGGCAGACCGGGCAGGGCCGCGTGGCCTCCTCCCCCAGGTACCGGGCCGCCCGCATGAGCTCGGGGTGGGCGTCGCAGATCTCGGGCTTGGAGAGGAGACCACGGCGGAAGTTCCGCAGCAGCGCCCGCTTGGCCAGCGTGTAGTCGATGACGCCGAGGGATTTCTTCGCCGTGCTTCGGCCGTTGCCCAGACGCCCGCCGTTGGTCCGCCCGAGGATCTCCTCTTGGGTGAACGCGAACTTGAAACCGGTGCCCGCCGGCCGGGGCTCCTTGCCGCCACTGATGGCCCGCAAAGGAGGCGTGGCCCGCTCGCCTTTCTTCCTTGCCATGGCCGGGCCATTGTACCGACGGGCGGCGACCCGTCGAGCGTCTCGCCGAATGCCCCGCAAGCGATCGTCGGGGTTCAAGGCGACGCCGCCGGCGACTCGGCGACCGCTCTCGCCGTGGCCGAAACGCTGCGACTTCTGCCGAAGAACAACGTTCGGAACGGAACGCGAACGGTGACGACCGCCTGCGATCCGGTCGCGCAGTCGCACGATTCGAGAAGGGCACCGTTTTCTCGCGCATACGCGGCTGCCACGCGAGCCGCATTGCCGCCGGCGTTGACCACCAGTTCCTGGGCCGCAGCCAAGGCAGCCGCGTCTGCCGCGATCTGAGCCCGCGACTTCGAGGTGAGCGCTCGCACCAGGTCAGCCATAACCAACGCGAGGACGGCGAGCAGAAGAAGCAGCGCCGCGGTCACGACCGTGACGGAACCACGCTCGGACCGGCTCCTCTTCTTGATCTGTGGCCCCGCGGTCATGCCACCTCTTGGCGCATGGTCGCCGTCGCGTGGAGCCTGACGGTCGCCGGAAACAGCCACCCGACGAACGGAAGCACCGGGGGGTCTTCATAGAGCACCGTCACGGTGACGGGCGTCCCCAGTTCGCCGCCCCGCTCCACTTGAATTTCCAGACGACTCGTCTCGAGGCTCGACGCGGCATCCTCCGCGACCTGTCGGGTTCGATGGTCGTCACGCGTGACCGCACCCTCCCGGGCGCCGGCTCGCGCAACCTCCAGCACGACGAGCTGATCCTTCGCCCAGAGTCCGATTTGCAATAGGGCAAGCACCATCATCAGGACGAGGGGAAGGACCAGGGCGAACTCGACCGCTACCGCGCCTCGCTCATCGCGGTCTTTCGAGCGGACGACCCGGATCACTTCGCGTCGTTCGTGATGCTGTCGATGATCTTGTCGAAGAACGCCGGCAGTTTCCCGGACGAACGTGCCCACACGATCAGGACGACGGCTATTGCCGCGGCGGCCAGGATCACAAGGGCGTATTCCGCCGTCGTTTGGCCGTTTTCCTCGCGCACGCGATCACGAGCCAAGGCACGAGAAACGATTCGAAGTACTCCTCCGTACGCCTCCCCGCCTATCGCCTGCAGCCAGAGACAGATCTGAAGCAACTGTCACCTCCTTTCAACGAGTCCTCACCGAAGAGATCGGAGCGTGGACAGAACCAACGGTCCGACAGTGAGGAGGAGGAAGGCGGGAAGGATGAGGAAGACCAACGGGAACAGCATCTTCACGGGCGCTTTGCGCGCGGCCGCTTCAGCTTCCGCTCGTCGTTCACGCCGGAGCTCGCCAGCCAAATTGCGCAAGACCGAGGAAAGCGACGTTCCAAGTCGCTGAGACCTTGCCAGCGTCCGGGCCAGCCGGGTGAACGCGGGAACCCCGGCCCTATGCGCGACGTCGTCGAGAGCAACTCGCCACGGAACGCCCAGGTCCAGCCGGCGAACGACCGCGTAAACCTCGTGACCGAGAGGTCCAGGAAGGGCGTCGGCAGCGCGGCGAAAGGCCATCGCGGGGCTGATTCCAGCTTCTGTCATGACCAGGAGGAGGTCGGCGAGATCGGGAATCTGATTCGCCATCCCGGTGTGCCGAACCTTCGCAGCCCTCGCCATCGCAATGTCAGTCAGCCGAAATGCAGCGAGGACCGTGACCGGCGCAAACAGCAGAGTGAGCGGGGTGACGATCACACCGACGAGCGACCCAAGGGCCGCGACGATCGAGAGGACGACTTTCAGACCGAGCGCGAAGTCACGGGTCCACGGAGATCCTGCTCGCTCGAGCCGGTCAAGCAGTTGGCCACTGGCCATCCGATTGGCGAGGCGGCTCCGGCCAACGCGACTCACCATCACTCTCCAGCGCGAAGTGGTTTTGGCCTCGCTGCCGCTCGCCCGGGACGGGAAGCCTTGCGTCCTCCACGGACGGTGCAGTGCCAGCAGAAGCATCAAGGTGCTCCCCGCGGCCAGAAGCGAAGCAACGCCGGACACGGAGGCTCAGAACCTGACTCGAAGGAGGCGGCGGATCCACACGAACGCAAGCGCCTGGAGGGTCAGCCCCGAGGCCAGCACCGTCGTCCCCGCGGTGGATCGAAGCACGGCCGAAAAATCCGATCCCGACGTCACCGCGAGGACGATGAAGAATCCGATCGGAAGCAGCGACAAGATGAGCCCTGACAATCGCGCCTGAGCGGTGAGCGCGTCGAGGTCATGTCGAACAGTGACCCGGTCTCGGGTCGAAGACGCCAGCTCGTCGAGGGCAACTCCGAGATTCCCGCCGGTCCGGGCGTGTGTCCCGAGGAGCAATGCGAAGAGCCGAGATTCGCTCGATCGTATGGAGGCCGCCAGGCTTTCTAGGGCTCGTTCGAGCGGTGCGCCGAGAGCTCGACTCGAGAGGGCTCGCTGAAGGACGGACGCCAAGGGCTCCTCTGCGTCTGCGGCAACGAACTCAATCGCCCGCGGAACCGAGAAGCCGCTCCGGACAGCCATGGCGATCGTCTCGACGCATTCGGCGAACTGGTTCTCGAGCTGCTGCTGGTCTCGGCGGCGACGATTTCGCTCGACGGCTACCGGAATGAAGGCACCCCCGATCAAGGCGGCCACCCCACCGACTGGACCCGCGAGGTGGTACCCCATAACCGCACCTCCCAATGCCAATGCGATCGCAGCCACTCCGCGATGCTTGTGGGAATCGACCAGCGGACGGCGCGCAGCGCCACCCACCGAGGATGCGTCCCGCTCGACCAACGCTGCGTCGAGAACTCCCGGCCCGCGGTCTCGCATGGCCAGGACCGCGCGGCCGAACAGTGACGTCGCCACAAAGACCGCAAAGGAAACCGCCATCGAGACGATCATTGGGCCGGTAAACGCGAGCTCCATGCGATCGCTATTCCAGGATCGTGCCGAGACGGCGCAAGGAGCCTTCCCACTTCAGCCGTCGGACCACCCGTCGTCGACGCCGTGGCGCCCGATGCGGTCGATGCATGGCCTCACCTTCGGGCAGGAGAGCGATCGAGTCACCATTCGCTGAGGTCAGCGGTCCGTTCAGCTCGACATCACCTTGCATCGCACGAGGCTCAAAGATCGCTTCGACTTCCGCGCCGGTGGCTCCGTGGCGTTCCCTCAGTCGACCGAATAGCCGGGAGTCGCGCAAGGTGGCGATGAACTGGTCGTCAGAACGATTCCAAACGAACAGGTCCTCCGTGATTACCAGCCCCGAACGAAGGCCTTCGACGGTGGAGACATGAGAGATCACCCTTCTTCCGTCGCTCAGGCGAGCCATGTGAACGATCACGTCAAGAGCAGAGGCGATCTGCTCGCGAATGTGCATGACCGGTAGATCGATGTCCGACATCAACGCCATGGTCTCCAATCGTGCGAGCAAGTCTCGAGGCGCGTTGGCGTGGGCGGTGGACAGGCAACCGTCGTGGCCCGTGTTCATCGCCTGGAGCATGTCGAGGGCTTCGCCGCCGCGGACCTCGCCGACGATGATTCGATCGGGCCGCATACGAAGCGCGTTCCGGACGAGAGTTCGAACGGTCACCTGACCGGCGCCCTCGATGTTTGGCGGTCGCGCCTCCAACGGGACCACGTGTGGCTGAGACAGGCGGAGCTCCGCGGCGTCCTCGATCGTTATGAGTCTCTCCTCGGGCGGCACGAACGACGAGAGGACGCCGAGAAGGGTCGTCTTCCCGGACGCCGTCCCCCCGGAGACGACGATGTTCGCCTTTGCCCGGACGCACCACGCCAGGAAATCCACCATCGACGTGGACAGCGTCCCGAGTTGAACGAGGTCCTCAGGCGTGTAGGGGCGGCTCTTGAACTTGCGAATCGTCACCACGGGGCCGCAGAGCGAAAGGGGCGGAACAATCGCGTTGACCCGCGCTCCGTCCGGGAGCCTGGCGTCCACATAGGGCAACGACTCATCGACCCTCAGACCGAGCGGGCCAACGATCCGGTCGATCAGGTGGAAGACTTGCTCCTCCCCCTCAAAAGACAAATCGTCCACCCTCTCGATCCGCCCCTTCCGCTCCACGTAGACGTCGTCGGCCCCGTTGACCATGACCTCGCTGATCTCCGGGTCCTTGAGCAATCGCTCGATTGGCCCGAGACCGACGACTTCGTCCGAAACCTGATTGACCATCTCCGTAACCGCCCCGGCGGGCAGAATCGCGCGC
>DASVPT010000333.1:0-10021 GCA_036389535.1 Actinomycetota bacterium | reverse complement strand
TGGCTGTTGGCGATCCGCCGACCCAAACCGTAGTGGTTTCGTCCGCCGGTCCCGACCACGAACTCCCGGATCCCCTTTCGCGGGTCGGCATGGCCGACGGAGTCCTGCGGCGCAAACCGTTCGTAGTTGTGCTCGTGTCCGGACAGGACGATTTCGGCGTTGTGTTCGTACAACGCTTGCCAGATCGCCTGCATCTCCGGAGTGCTGCCGTGTTCGACGCCCGAGCTGAACCGAGGATGGTGCCAGTACGCCAGCGTGCAGCGCTTCGAATGGTGGGCCAGGTCGTCCCGAAGCCATCGCTCCTGTGGTGACCCGCGACCACATCCGCCGATGGCGCCGCAATTCGAGTTGAGCGCGACCAGGTGCCACCCGCCCAGGTCGAAGCTGTAGTAGCCGGCTCCGGGGTTTCCGGCCTGGCCCCCAAAGTAGGCGAAGTACCCCTCGCCGCCGGAGTCGTAGTCGTGATTGCCGGGCACGGGATGCGAGATTCCCTTGAAGCGCCCCCAGGTGCGGTCGTACGCGCCCTGGTATTCGCTGAGCCGGCCGCTCTCGTACTGGTTGTCCCCCAATGGGAGAACGGCGTCGAGTCCCTTCAGTCGGGCGAGAACCGCCGCGGTCCCTGCCTGATCACACTCCGAGCGGCCGGATCCACCACCGTTACACGCGATGTCGCCCGCCGCCGCTATGACATACCCCCGCCGACCTCCGCCCCCCTGCCTGTTCTGGCCGCTCGGAGAGGGCGAAGGCGAGGGGAATTCGTTGCTCGATGATGGGAAGACGAGGATTGGACCGCGTCCGGCCCCCGGATCGGTTGGCGACGCGGACGGCAGCGCGCTGGCCGTCGGTTCCGGTACGGAAGTGTCCGAGAGCGCCAGCGCCTGAAGCAGTCGCGTTCGGATCGGCGATACCGCAACCGACAGTAAGACGACCACGGCGACGAGCCCGATCACGCTCCGCCGCCGGGGGCCAGTTTCGAAGAACTCCCTCAGCCGGTCCATATACTCGATTGAACCTCATTGTCTCGCGAGAGTGGCGGAATCCGGCAGACGCGCTGGACTTAGGATCCAGTGCCCGCAAGGGCGTGGGGGTTCAAATCCCCCCTCTCGCACTAACGGCGCTCAAACCATTCGAGTAACGGCCCAAACCGCGCCGGCGATGGCGAGAGCCGCTCCGCTCCCCCACACGACCACCAGGAAGACGATCTCGACGAAGGCGACCAGCCGCGAAGCTCCCGATCGCGTCCTCGACATGGCCGTGAGCGGGACGACATCCTCCTCCTCCTCTGGCTCGTCGGGACGAGTGAGGATGAATGACCGCTCGAATCGCGGCCTGTGCGTCTTCGGCGCGCGGTCGCGGGCGGCGCGCCGGTCCGCGCGCTGGTCCCTCCGTGACCGGACGAACGCCGCGACGTCGCTGCGAGTCTGACGCCAGGATCGGGCGGCGGTTCGCCCTCCCGCGGCCAACCCTCGAAGGATCGCCGAGGCCACCGCTCGGAGGACCTTCCCAAGCCCCTCCCACGCCCTGGCGGCGAGTTTGCCGAGCTCCTGCGGTTCGGCCCCCTCGGCCGGTTGCGACGCGAGGGCAGCGATGAACCAGCAGGTGCCGATGAGGACGACTGCGGTCAGGAGCCATGGCATCGAGCGCTCGTCCTACTCCTCGCCGCTCAGGACCTCGCCGACCGCCTGGCGCGTGCCACGGACCATGTCCTTGACCGAATCCATGACGGCCGACACAGGCCCGGCCACGTTGATGCCCGGCGGTTCGTCAGGCGCGCTGGGGTGCGGCCGGGTCGGAGCCGTCTTCTTCGCCTCGGCCATCTGCTCTCCGAGGTCGATCAGCTCGGCCCGCGTCAGCACCTTGCGGACCTTCGGAAGGAGCTCCTGCTCCTCTTCCTTCACATGGTGCTGGACGTTCTCCATGAGGACGTGAACCTTCGGCTCGAACCGCTCGTCCTCGGGGTTCATCCCGTCGATCTCGGCGAGCAAGACCTTCACCAGGTGGTGCTCCTCCAGCGACTCCAGCACGAGCCCTTCTTGCCGAGCGCGTTCCTTCGCCGCCGGATACAGGATCTGCTCCTCGATCGCCGCATGAATGGAGAGCTCTCTGACGATCTCGTCGCGGAGCTTGCTCTTGGCCTTGAGGTTCCGCTTGGGCGCCGCTTCGAACTTCTTGAAAAGGCCATCCACCATCTTGTGGTCGTTCTTCAACAATGCCACGGCGTCCAGTGACGATCTCGTTCGTGACGACGACGTGCGGCTCGATCGCTTCGACGAAGCCGACGCCCGCTTCGAGCTCGAGGTCTTACGCGAGGATGCCTTCTTCGACGCCGTCGATCCCTTCGCTTTCGACTTGCTGGTGCTTCGTTTCGAGGTGCGCGAAGCTGCTTTGGTTTTCTGCGGCACTTGGCCCTCCTTCGATGTCAGCCGGAGACCGGTTCGGTGCGAACCCGGCCGTTCTCCAGCGCGTACACGTTGTACGCGTGCTTGATGACCGGCTGGGCGACGTTGCGAACGTGAATCCCACCCGGGGTGATGCCTTTCTCGGTGCCATGGTGCGCGTGGCCGTGGAAGACGAGGTCCGCCCCGACCCGGTCGACGGCTTCGGCCAGAAGGTAGCTGCCGAGGAAGGGGAAGATCTCCAGGCGTTCCCCCTGCAGCGTCCCCTTCACCGGTGAGTAGTGCAACAGGGCAAGGCGGACGTCAGCGTCCAGACCCTGGAGCGCCTCCTCCAGCCGCTCGGAGATCTCCCGCGTGTGCGACATGAACGCCTTCATCTCCGGTTCGCCGAACTCCGTGCCGCACGCCCCCGCAAAGCCCCCGCCGAACCCCTTGGTGCCCGCAACCCCGACCCGCGCTCCGTCTATCTGGATGACGTTTCCCTCGCCCTCCAGAACGCGGACGCCGGCCTGTTCCAAGACGTCGCGAACGCCCTTCTCCTGGTCGAGGTGGTAATCGTGGTTTCCGAGCACCGCCAGGGTCGGTACGCCAACGTCCCGTAGCTCGTTCGCAAGAACCGCCGCCTCCTCGGGATCGCCGTACCTGGTGAGGTCGCCGGCCAGAAGGAAAACGTCGGCGACGTCGGGAAGCCGCTCCAACTGGGCACGAAGCTTTCCGGCAGAGTCGGCTCCGAAATGCAGGTCGCCGGCGGCGGCTACGCGAATCACGATAGGGACTCCGGTTCCTCGGCCTCAGGGAGCCTCTGGATGGTGGTTTCGTTGCAGACCTCGACGTCCGGGAGAAGCCCCTCGACGATCTCCGTGATCGCCTTCTGCCGTTCGGCGGTGGCCACGTTACCGTTCAGGAAAACCCGAGTCGCAGTGATTCGAACCTGGACGTCCAGCTCTCCGACCCGAGGGTCCTTCCTCAGGGCGTCCCGTACGTGCTCGGCGACGTACTGGGGCGGCTCCTTCAGCGATGCCATGTTTTCGACTCCCGGTTCGAGGGGCGCGACTCGACTAGCTTAGGTCGCAAGTCGGCAGGGTAACTAGGCTTCGAACCTACCCAATAAGCAAGGTCACAATGCAAAGGAGACTGACATGGCCATTTTGGTGCGACACGCAATGACGGCGTCACCCGTGACCATCTCGCCCGACATGAACGCGTTCGACGCGGCCGGCCTCATGAAAAGCGAGGACATTGGGGTGCTGCCAGTGGTCCAGGACGACAAGCTGGTCGGGCTGGTGACTGACCGAGACCTGGTTGTCCGCGTCCTCGCCGCACGAAAGAACCCAATGGAGGTCAAGGCGGGAGATGTGTGTACGTCCGCTCCGGTCACGGTAACGCCCGACATGAAGCTCTCCGACGCCCGCGAGCTCATGGAGCAGAACCGGGTTCGGCGCCTGCCCGTCATGAAGGGCGAGGAGCTGGTCGGCGTGCTGTCACTCGGGGATGTGGCATGGGCCGACGCCAGCACCCGAGAGGTCGGCGAAGCTCTCAAGGCCGTTTCGGAGTCGGATCAGACCCGGACCACCAACGAGGAAGTTGACCGGGGAACGCCCGAGCGAGTGATGGAGAACCGTGAAGAGAGCTAGGTTCCGCGCTTTCCGTTCGCGACCTCGCGCTCCAGCGAGGCGAGCGGAAGCGAACCCAGCGCGAGCAGGCGGTCGTGGAAGTGGCGCAGCGAAAATTCTGAGCCCTCTCGCTGGCTGGCCTGCTCGCGCCACCGCTGGATCTCGAACTGGCCGATCTTGTACGCGAGGGCCTGTCCCGGCCACGCAATGTAGCGGTCCACCTCGATCTCGGCGTCGACCGGGGGCGTCCCCGTTTCCACCATCTGCTTGATGGAACGGTCGCGGTCCCAGCCGAACGCATGGATCCCGGTGTCCACGATGAGCCGGGCGGCCCGGTGCCCCTGAGCCTCCAGCATGCCGAGCCGTTCGTAGTCGTCGAGGAAGAGGCCCATCTCGTCGGCCAGACGCTCGCTGTAGAGGCCCCAGCCCTCGATGAACGCGCTGCCGGCGAGAAATCCGCCGAACCGGCGAAGTGCCGGACGATCCGCGAACTCGATCTCGATGGAGAGCTGGAAGTGATGGCCGGGGTTCGCCTCGTGGTACGACGTCGTGGCGGTGTGATGGAGTGGGCGCTCGTCGAGGTCGGATGCGTTCACGTAGTAGATGCCGGCTCGCGAGCCGTCCGCGGTCGGCGGTTGGTAGAACGCGCCGGGCATGTCGCGCTCCCTGAACTCCTCCACCGCGCGGACGGTGCAATTGGCCTTCGGGAGCCGCCCGAAGAAACGCGGAGCCGCCTCCCAACTCCGATTGACCTGATCCTCGACGATGCGAACCATCTCTTCGCGTGACGACGCCCGGTTGCGGCCGCTGGCGGTATGCGCCTCCACGGCGGTGACCGCATCGGGGAACCCGAGACGCTCGGCGATCTCTCGGCGCTCCTGCTGAATCTTCGCCAGATCCTCAACCCCGAGTTCGTGGATTCGCTGCGGTTCCAGCGGGAGTGTGGTGTAGGCCCGAATTCTCGCGGCGTACATCGCCTCGCCGTCCTTTTGGGCGTGGAGCCCGATGGTGTCAGGGGCGGCGGGCGCGTACTCACGCAATGCCTCGAGAAACCGGGAGTACGCCGGCCACACGTATTCACGGATCGCGCCGAGGACCCGTTCCCTGTCGTCCGGCGAGGCGTCGGCAGCAGGCTGCATCCCCGGCGAGTCTTCCAGCCGCCCGGCGAGCAGCCGTTCGACCTGACCGATGGTCCGATCGACGATGAGCCGTGGCATCCGGGGTCCCTGCTCGGCGCCTTGCAGCGCGACCCGCGACACCTCCTCCATGTATTTCGGAAAGGCGGCATACCGGCCAACCAGCCGATCGACGCGGTCGGGTGTGTCGGCTCGCTGGAGAGAACCGATGTCTGCCAGCAGGTTCGACGGGCCATAGAGATGCATGACCGCCGTGATTCTGTCGAGGCGATACTTGATGTTGTCCAGCTCGCGGCGGGCGATGGCCTCGAGGATGTCGAGGCTCGTTCTGGCGTCCTCGCTCAACGAGCCGCGATCGATCGTCTGAGCCTCGTTGAGTGCCCCTTGGTACAGCTGTTGTTGGCGGTTCAGCCCCTCCTCGCTGGGATCGGGGAGACGGTCGTCGAAGCGTTCATCGCCGACCTCTGTTCCGAGGAGCGGCTCCTCTTCGAGCAGGTGCTCCCAAAAGCGGTTCGCCAGATCGAGCGCGGCCTGCTCGGCGTCGTTGTTCACACGTTCCCCCGCTTCAGCTTGGCTTTGGTCCGGGAAAGGCAGAGGATACCGAACCATCACCTGAAGGACGGCGGATGGAACTCGACCACGTCATCTTGGGAGCCGCGAACCTCGAGGAGACCGGCCGTCGACTGGAAAAGGAAGGGCTCGCCTCCGTTGTCGGCGGCCGACATGCCGACTGGGGGACGGCGAACCGAATTGTTCCGCTCGGGTCCAGTTACCTCGAGATCGTCGGCGTGGTCGACCAGCAACTGGCCGCGGGGACGTCGTACGGCAATCACGTTCAGGAGCAAACGAAGCATGGAGACCGCCTGATCGGCTGGTGCCTTCGCGTTGACGACCTTGACGAAACCGCCTCCCGTCTCGGGCTCGAGATGACGCCGGGGGCGAGAACCCTTCCGGACGGCGGCCGAGTGGCGTGGCGAACCGTCGGCGTGGAGCGGGCGCTTGGGTCGGGGTATCTCCCGTTTTTCATCTCGTGGGACGTGCCGGCGAACCACCATCCCGGTCGGATGCCGTCGGTCCACCCAGTTGAAGTTATCGGCGAGCTGAGCGTCGAAGTCCGTGGGAATGCAGTCGAGCTCGAGGACTGGCTCGGCCGGAGCATTCCGCCGTGGATCGAAGTCCGCGAGGGCGCTCCCGCGGTGATCGCGGTTCGTATCCCGACGGTCTCCGGCGACGCCCTGGTTCGATCCGTCTAGAGAGCCGCGATAGCTGCTCTCAGGCTCCTGAACGCCTTCCCGCGGTGGGATATCTCGTTCTTTTGCGCTGGCTCGAGCTCGGCCATCGTGTTCTGGAACCCATCGGGAACGAAGATGGGGTCGTAGCCGAACCCGCCCGTACCGCGCGGGTCGAGGATGAGCCGCCCTTCGCAAACTGCCTCGGCCGCGACGTCCTCCCCTTCCGGCCAGGCGCAAACGGCGAAGCATCGATACCTCGCCGTTCGTTCGTCAGGCGGCGTGGCGCGGACGCGGTCGATCAGCAGCTGAAGGTTCTCCCGGTCGGTGGCCTGGCGACCGGCGAAGTGCGCCGAATCCACACCCGGGGCGTGCCCCAACGCGTCGACCTCGATCCCGGAGTCGTCGGCGATCGCCGGCAGTCCCAGGGCGGCCGCGACCGAACGAGCCTTCAGCAGCGCGTTGTCCAGATACGTCTGGCCGGTTTCCTCCACCTCCTGCCATGACGCCGACTCGTACGTCACCCACTCGACCGGCCAGTCCGCGCAGATCTCGAGGATCTCGCGAACCTTCCCGGGATTTCGGGTGGCGAGGACCAGACGCGGCGGGAACCCCACCGCTCAGCCGGAGAGGGTCTGTCGCTGAAACTCGGTGAGCTGGGCGATTCCGCCCGAGGCGAGATCGACCAACGCGTCGAGCTGGTCGTGGGAGAAGACCCGCCCCTCCGCGGTGCCCTGGAGCTCGACGAAGCTTCCGGATCCGGTCATGACGACGTTGAAGTCGACCTCGGCCTTGGCGTCTTCCTCGTAGCAGAGATCGAGCAGCAACTCATCCCCCACGATGCCGACACTCACCGCGGCCACCGAGTCGCGCAGAAGCCCCTTCGGCACCGAGCCCGCATCGGCCAGCCGCGAGAAGGCCTGAGCGAGCGCCAGGTATCCGGCAGTGATAGATGCGGTTCTGGTCCCGCCGTCCGCCTGCAGAACGTCGCAGTCGACCCACACGGTGCATTCGCCCATCTCTTCCAGGGCGGTGACCGATCGCAGGGAACGGCCGACGAGTCGCTGAATCTCCTGGGTGCGGCCCGACGGCCGGCCCGACTGGACCTCTCGCGGCGTCCGTACCGCCGTCGACCTCGGAAGCATCGAGTATTCGGCGGTCACCCATCCGCTCCCCGTCCCCTGAAGCCAGCGGGGAACCTTGGGCTCATAGGAAGCGGAGACAAGAACCCGCGTCTTGCCGACTTCGAGGAGCGCCGAACCTTCAGCCCACTCCAGGTAGCCGAGCTCGACCTTGAGCGGACGAAGGTCGGCCGGACTCCGCCCGTCGCTTCGAAGCATCGAGCCGGTCCCCTGCATCGTCATATCTCGATCTTCAGCCCCTTCCGGGCGAGCGTGACCGGTCCGTCGAACGTCTCCCGCGCCTGATCCGCGATGACGTGGCGATCGTAGGTCGGCCAGAAGTGCGTCACGACGAGCTGTCCGACGCCGGCCTTGCCGGCATGCTCGCCCGCCTCATGACCGGACAGATGAAGCGGCGGAGTCCCTTCGGGGAGCTCGTACCACGTCGCCTCGGCGAGGAGGACGTTGGCATCCCTCGCCAGCTCGGTGAGATCCGGGGTCGGTCCGGTGTCTGCGCTGTATGCGAGGACCCTGTTCGAGCCATGGATCCGCATCCCGAGGGTCAAGACCGGATGCGCCATCCGCCCGGTGGTGACTCGGAACGGCCCCGCCTCGAACCCCTCGCCCGGCGTGACCTCGTTGAACTCGAACAGCCCGCTGAGATCGGGCTGGATGGCCACCGCCTTCGAAACCAACCCCGGTGGCAGGAAGACCGGGAGTCGCTCCTCCGGACGGTTCGGGTGGAAATACCGGCCGACGTAGTGCATGTAGAGATCCAAGAAGTGGTCCGGGTGCTCGTGAGAGATGGCGAGGGCGTCGACGTCCAGGACGTCCATGTGCTCGAGCAGGCTCGCCATCGTGCCCGCGCCGCAATCAACCCACAGATTGAAGCCCTCTTCGCTCACGAGGTAGCCGCTTGTGGCGCCGCCCGCACTCGGCCAGCCGCCGTCGCAGCCGAGGACGATCAGCTCCACGTTGGCGCTGCTCCTGATGGCGACAGCGAAACCTGAACCGCCTCTTTGAATTCGGGGCCGAGGAACCGCCTACCCAGGACACCGAAGAGCTCCGGCTCCCCCGAGGACTCGAATCGATGCGTGGGGAGCTCGGTGCCGTCGGCTTGAATTTCGGCCTCAGCCAGCGCCGAGTACACGTCGTTCGCCGTCTCCTCAGCGGAAGAGAGGAGCAGGACCTCCGGCCCCATAACGTGGTGGATCGCCCCGCGAAGCAGCGGATAGTGCGTGCATCCGAGGATGAGCGTGTCGATGCCGGCGTCCTGGAGCGGCGCGAGATAGGACCGGGCCACGTCCAGGAGCTCATCGCTCGTGGTGTCCCCTCGCTCCACGAACTCCACGAAGCGCGGACAGGCCCGGGAAAACAGGGCGATCTGTTTGCGGGGATCGACAAGAGCGAGAGCGCCGTCGTACGACCGGCTGCGGACGGTGGCCTCCGTTCCTATCAGACCGACCCGCCGGTTTCGCGTCCCTCGAATCGCCGCCCTCACGGCAGGTTCGACGACCCCGATGACCGGAACGGGGACCGCCTGCGCGACGTCCGCAAGTGCCGCTGACGTGGCCGCGTTGCATGCGATCACGATCATCTTCACGTCTTGTTCAATGAGGTGGGCGGCGATGTCCAGCGCGAACCCACGAATCTCCTCGAGCGGGCGCGGCCCATAGGGAAACCGAGCCTGATCTCCGAAATACAGGATCGACTCGAACGGCAACTCGTCCATGATGGCGCGCACCACCGTGAGGCCGCCGAGCCCCGAGTCGAACACGCCGATGGGACGGTGGTCGCTCATTCGATCACCACCACAGGGTCTGCTCGACGCGCTTCTCGGCTAGCTCGATGTCCGGCGTCCACGCATCCGTGGAGAGGTATTTCCATCCACCGTCGGGAAGGAGACACACCAGGTCGCCTTGGTCCAGCTCTCCGGCGATGCGGCGGGCCACGTGGATCACCGCTCCGGAAGAGAGCCCGGCGAAGATCCCCTCTTCCTTGGTGAGCTCTCTGGTCGCTCTCAGGGCGTCCGGCGCCGAAACCAAGATCTTTCGATCGAGCACCGACTCGTCGAAGATCGGCGGGATGAACCCGGCGTCGAGCGACCGCAAGCCGTACACCAGCTCGCCAAGCTCCGGCTCGGCCGCGATCACCTTCACGCCGGCATTGTGCTCTTTGAGCCGGCGCCCCACGCCGGTCAGCGTTCCGCCCGTTCCGAGCCCGGCCACGAAGTGCGTCACGTCGGGGAGATCTCTCACGATCTCTCCACCCGTCCGCTCGTAGTGGGCCCGTGGGTTCGCCGGATTGCCGTACTGAAACGGCATGAAGTATTTGTCGTCTCGGGCCATGGCTCGCGCCACTTCGACCGCGCCGTTGGTTCCCTTGTCCGCGGCTGTGAACACGATCTCGGCGCCGTACAGCTCCAGGAGACGAATCCTCTCGTCGCTGGCGTTCTCCGGCATCACCACCGTCAACGAATAGCCCTTCCGCGTCGCCACCATCGCCAGAGAGATGCCGGTATTGCCG
>DASVPT010000332.1:0-6094 GCA_036389535.1 Actinomycetota bacterium | reverse complement strand
CCAGGGACCCAAGTCGAAAGACGTGGTCGGAAAGCTCTTCGGCGATCCCGTGCTTCAGCTGCGCTACTACCACTTCGTCGAGACCGACCTGGACGGGATTCCCGTCGTCGTGACGCGCACGGGCTGGACCGGCGAGGTCGGTTACGAGGTCTACCTTCGCGACGGAAGCCGCGGAACCGACCTCTGGGAGCGCATCATGGACGCGGGGCGTCCGCACAATATCCGACCGACCGGCCCCTCCGACATCCGGCGGGTCGAGGCCGGGATCCTGAACTACGGCGCCGACATGACGCTCGAGAACAACCCCTACGAGGTCGGGTTGGATCGACTGGTCGACGTCGACAAGCGCGATGAGTACATGGGGCGGGGGGCCCTGGAGCGGATTCGCCGGGACGGCGTGCGCCGCAAGCTCGTCGGCATCGAGATCGACGGAGACCCGCTCGGTTTCAACGACCGGAAGTGGCCCGTTCGCGTCGGCGACGACGAGGGTGTGGTCACCTCCGCGCTGTACTCACCGAGGCTGAAGAAGAATCTCGCTTACGCGTGGGTGCCGGCGGAGCGAAGCGGGCTCGGCACGGAGATGCAGGTCGAGACGCCACGAGGTGAGGCTCGAGCCGTTGTGGTTGAGAAACCCTTCGTCGATCCGGAAAAACAGATCCCGAAATCCTGAGCGGCGCGAGCGCGCCCTTACTCCTCACCCCAGAAGAGCTCGCGGAGTGAGCGCTCGTCCTCTTGACCCTCCTCGTGCGGCTCGAGTGAGGGAGGGATCCCTTCGTCGAACTGCAAGGGGTCGAACGGCTCGGTCAAGGGCATATCGGGCGCCGGGGCCGGCTTCCGCCGAGGGTTCGGCTCCTCACGCGGGCGCGGTTCGCGTTCGACTCGACCGACCGGAGGGCGAGCCTTGCGCCTCTTCGGCTGGAAGACGTCCTCGGTCAGCGACTCGGGCGTGACTTCCCACGAGGACCGAGAAGACGACTCGGTGCCTCCCTGCATCTGCGCCGCGACCGGCGCCTGGCGTCGTTGCGCGCCGCGACCGCCGTCCTCCCCCTTGCGGCCCCTTCGTGGCGGCGGGGGTTGCGGCGTTTCGGGCCGTGGCCGCGCCGGTGCGACTCGCTCCACCCGTTCGACCTGGGGTTCCACTCGAGATTCGGCCGTCTCCTTGGGCTCGCGGCGGTTCCTGGGCCTGATGAGTGGCTCGTCCGGTTCGACCGCCGGACGCTCCGCCTGGGCTGGGTCGGTGTCGCGGCGACGAGCGAAGACGCCGTCGGACTCGCCCGGGAGCGACCGGTCCTGCTCGGCGACCTGCTCGACATCCGAGGCCGTCCCGTCGGGGGGAACCTCCCTGATCTGGCGAACCTCGTCGCGAACGGAGTCGGCGTGCTCCTGGATCAGCCGGGCCATGCTCTGGAGGAATTCCCGCTCTCTCCCCAGGAACGGCCTGATGGCCTGGACCATGCTGTTCTTCTTCAGGAACGAGCCGACGGTCGGCGTGGCGTCGATCGGTTCGGCAGGCTCCTCGACAGACTGGATGCCCCGGGCCTGAGCCTCCGCTTCACCCAGCATCCTGGCGGCCTCTTGGCGCGCCCTTCGAATGGTGGCCTCTGCTTCCGCCTGTGCTGCCCGGGCCTCGCGATCGCGAATCTCCAGCTCGTCGCGAAGCCGGGAATTGTCGGTGATGAGGCGGGCCATCTCCTCGGTGATCGCGTCGAGAAACTCGTCGACGTCACGCTCGTTGTAGCCCCTCAGCGCCAGACGGAACTCCTTCTGCTGGATGTCCATCGGCGTGATTCGACGGGCCTCGGCCCGGGCGGCCATCATTTGCGCCTGGAGCTCTTCCCGTTGCTGTCGTCGTTTTCGCATCAGAGAGGCACCTCTTTGGTTAATTCACTAACACCCGAGCGATGCGCGCAGCACCCAGATGACAACGAACACGATTATGGGTGAAAGATCAAATGCTACCGCACCTGCCCCAACCGGCGGGAGGACGCGTCGCAGGGGTTGTAACACCGGGTTCGTCAGGGCGTGAAGGACGTCGATAACACGCCGCAGGACGGGTGAGTAGGGGATGGAAGTCATCATCGTAATGAAGGACAAGACGATGACAGCGACGAGAACCCAGAAATAGATCAAAAGCGCAATGCAGATGATGGTGACGATCACTGTTGCTCCCAGGGTGGCGGAGAATAGCCGGACGGTCAGAACTGGTTGAAGAAACTACCTTCCACGAGCCTCTCGCGGTCCTCGGCCGAGACCTCCAGGTTGGCCGGCGTCATCAGGTAGACGCGCGACGCGACCATCTCGATGCTCCCCTCGAGCCCGAACACGAGCCCGGAGGCGAAGTCCACCACGCGCCGAGCCACGTAGTCCTCCGTCCCCTGCAGGTTCATGATAACGGCAACGCCCTGCTTGAACCGTTCCCCGATGTCCCTCACGTCGTTGAAGCGCTTCGGTTCCGCGCGGTGAATTGACGCGAGGACGGGTCCGCGTGAGGGCATGGTCCGTACGACGGCTTCCGGGTGGTCGGTGACGATCTCGGCGGAGCGAACTCTGGGAGGCGCGGCATGGACGGCCCCGCCGCCCACCGCCTCGACCTGCTCCTCGTAGTCCTCGAGCTCCTCGTCCTCGACGAGGCCGAGGTACGTTCCGACCTTCTTCCAGACCCCCGCCATCTACGTCTCCTTCGCGCCTCGACTGAATCGTTCCGCGCGTTCGGGAGCACGTTTCGCCGGCCGCTCCCCGAACAGCGCCGTCCCGATCCGCAACATCGTAGCCCCTTCCTCCACCGCAACTTGGAAATCGCCAGACATTCCCATCGACAATTCGCGGAGGCCGGGCCAGTCGCTTTGAAGGTCGTCACGGAGCTCGCGGAGGCGGTGGAAGTACGGGCGCGCCTCCTCGGCGTCGCCCAGCCAGGGCGGCATGGTCATGAGCCCGATCATCTCGACGCCCGGGGTCGCGACCGCGGTTTCGAGGAACGCGGCGACTCCGTCGGCCTCCAGGCCGTTCCTATCCCCGGTGAAGTCGACCTGCACCAGACACCGAATCGTTTTCCCGATCCGCGTCGCCCGGCGAGCGATTCGGTCGAACGCGGTGCCGGGGACAGCGGAATGCACGACGTGTGCGTGATCGCCGATGCGGGATGCGTTCCCCGCCTGGAGCGTTCCAATGAAATGCCACGTGGCATCGACGGCGTTCGCTTTCTCGGCGAGCTCGCCCGCGTAGTTCTCACCGAAGTCCGCAATGCCCGCGTGCCGGGCCATCGAGATGGTCTCGACCGGAACGAACTTCGTCGCGCCGATCAGCAGAACGTCGGTTGGGCTGCGACCCGCGCGCTCGCACGCGGCCTGGATCTCTCGTCGCACCGTCTTCAGCGAGGCTTCGAGCGATTGCATCAAGCGAGCCGCGCCGCAATCAGGGCTTGGCGTCCGGTCACCCCGTCACGCCGGTACGAGAAAAACCGCTCCGGCTCACAGGCGGTGCACACGCCCGCGGCCTCGATTCGGTGCACGCCGCAGGACCGGAGAGTGCGCTCCGCCGTCGCCTCGAGATTCAAGAAGGCGCTCCCCTGCGTTCGGCGATGCACGACCGCAGCTCCATTCGTTCCTTCCGAGACGGCACCGACGACGTCGTCGCTGACTTCGTAATGATCCACACCTACGGCGGGCCCGATCGCCGCGATGACCTGGCCCGGATCTTCGAAGGTGGCCGCCACTTCGCCGACGATGCCGGCAGCGAGCCCTCTCCATCCGGCGTGGACCACGGCGATTCTGTGCGAGACCTCATCGGCGAGGGCGATCGGGAGACAATCGGCCGTCAGGATGGCGATGGGCACATCGGTATGAACCGTTTCGAGCGCATCGGTCGAGGGGAAGGCGGATTCGGGATCGGTGAACCCGGCTCCGGCGCGATCCGGCGGCACCGACTCGTGATGGTTTCCGTGGACCTGTCGTCCGCAGGCGAAGCTCTCCACGCCGAGCGCCGAGCACACCCTGCGCCGGTTCTCCTCCGCTCTGTTCGGAGCATCTCCCGCCCGAAGCCCGAGGTTCAGGCTGGCAAACGGTCCGTCGCTCACGCCTCCACCGCGTTCGGTGAAAACGGCGAGGAATCCGAGCTCCTCGAACGCGATCGAAGCAAGGACGTGAATTCCATGGTCGAGCGCGCGACGCTCAAGCACGAACCCACGGTAGCGGGCTTGAGGCCGCGACGAGAAGAGTGGGGGCGGGAACTCGTTTCGCCGAGGCGGGGGAAGGGCGCCTCGCGCGATGTCCCGCCCCCCTGACGAGGGGCTTGGGTCAGCCCCTAGCTCTTGAGGAAGTCCGGGATGTCCAGATCGTCCTCGTGTTCATTAACGACCACTGGAGGAGCGGGCTTGAAGATGTCTTCGTCCTCCTCGTGGTCTTCAAGGATCGTTGGCGCGGGCTCGCGCTCCCGTGGGGCTCCGACGCCTCGGGCGATTCGCTCATGGCGCGAGTCCATGATCTTGTCGAAGCCGGCCGCGATGACCGTGACGCGAACCTGATCGCCAAGTCCGTCGTCGATGGTCGCTCCGAAGATGATGTTGGCGTCGGGGTGCGCGACCTTCGTGATGGTCTCCGCCGCTCGATGGACCTCATGCAACGCGAGGTCCGACGGACCGGCCACGGCGAGGAGGACGCCCTTCGCTCCCTCGATGGAGGATTCGAGCAAGGGTGAGGAGGTTGCTCCGTGAGCGGCATCCTCGGCTCGATTCTCACCGGACCCGAGACCGATTCCCATCAGCGCTGACCCGGCGCCGGTCATGACGGCCTTGACGTCGGCGAAGTCGAGGTTGATGAGCCCTGGCGTCATGATGAGCGAGGTCATTCCCTCGACCCCTTGATAGAGGACCTGGTCGGCCATCCTGAATGCGTCGACCATCGGGGTGACCGGGTCGGCCACCTGGAGCAGACGGTCGTTGGGGACGATGATCAACGTGTCGACCGCGCCCTTGAGGTCGCTGATGCCGAGGTCCGCTTGGGTCGCCCGCTTCCGACCCTCGAATGAGAAGGGCCGTGTGACCACTCCGATGGTGAGCGCGCCCAGGCTTCGGGCGATCTCCGCAACCACCGGAGCACCGCCGGTTCCGGTCCCGCCGCCCTCGCCAGCCGTGATGAACACCATGTCGGCGCCTTTGAGGATCTCCTCGATCTCGGTCCGGTGCTCTTCAGCCGCGCGGCGGCCGATCTCGGGGTCTGATCCGGCGCCGAGGCCACGGGTGGTGTTTCGCCCAATATCAAGCTTTACGTCAGCTTCAGACATCAAGAGGGCCTGAGCGTCGGTGTTGACCCCGATGAACTCGACGCCCTTGAGGCCCGCCTCGACCATTCGGTTCACGGCGTTCACGCCGCCACCGCCGATCCCGACGACCTTGATCACCGCGAGATAGTTCTGGGGAGCGTGCATCCTTCCCCTCCTCTCCCCTCTGCTCACGAAAGAGGCGCCTTCGCTGCCCTCGCTAACCGTTAAGTAAAGGTCCATATTATGTAAACCTCATCGGCAAGCTGAGGACCTTACAACAGGGATTCGACCGAGGTCAAGCCGCAGGCTGCAGCGGTTGCATCGGAACCATGCTGGGAACGGCCGGGATGGAGAGGTCGATGGATCTCGCTCTGGAGTGATTCCGATAGGACCACCGCAGCATGGCTTCGAGCACGGCCGCCTTCACGCTGGCCTGGACCGGCTGCCCGTAGACCACGGTCGTTCCGCTCTTGAGCTGCAGCTCGACGTCTCCCAGGTCGGACACGGCGATGCGATCGACGCGGCTCAATACCGCCCCCGAAAGGGCTCGGGCCACCTGGACGCCGTTCGCGGTCAACCGGCGAGCTACCGACGGGCTGAGTCCAGCGGGAGTCTCAATGAGCGGGAGCGCGCCCGGGTGAGACCCTTTCGCCAAGATGGTTCCGTCCGGTGCGACCACGGCGCGAGAGGAGGGGTCGACCGCCACCGGGCGTCGCTCCGTGATCACGACCGTAAGAGTCGACGGAAGCACCCGAGCGACCTGAGCGTCCTGTATCCAGGGATGCGACTCGAGCTGTCGTTCGATCCGCCCCGGAGGTGTCCACAGGACGTTGAGCTG
>DASVPT010000331.1:0-3306 GCA_036389535.1 Actinomycetota bacterium | reverse complement strand
GAACACGCTCATGACGTCCGAAGGCGGCTTTTATGAGCCCGGCGCGTTCGACCTTCGTGGGGGCTCACCGCGGCCTACGGCGATCGCCAGATGGATCTCGGACGTGACGAGCCGTGGGAGATCCGAGCATCCGGTCCTCGCAGAGCCAGGATGGTGGCGCCGGCCCGAGCGGCTCATCTACCCGGCCGTGAGCGTCGGATGGCGCGGACGCGTGCAGTCACGCGTTCGGATCCGGCGGAAGGACATCGTGATCCTTGGCGCCGTCGGGCCGTTGCTGGATGAAGCGGCCCGGGTCTGCGATGTCCGCGGGCTCGCACACCGCCTCGTTGACGTGCGCACGGCCGGCGACGACTTCGATCCGGACGGTGCGTGGGCGCTTCTCGATCTCTCTCCTTCGGACAACGAGCACGCGGGACCCCGACTCGCCCGAATCGCGCGAAAGAACGGCTGTCGGCTGGTGGCGTTGTCGTCTCATCGAGTCTTCGAAGGCGGCGCCGGGGCGCCGTTCGTGGAAAGCGCCAAACCGATGCCGAACAGGTATTCAAGGCGCGAACGACTCATCCTCAACGAGGCTCCCGAAGCCCTCATCATCAGGACGGGACCTCTGTTCGGCCTGAAGGAGCCGACCGAGCCGGTCGGGGACGGCTGGCCGGCGCGGAGTTCGCCAACGTACGCCCCCGACGCCACCAACGAATTGTTCGATCTGCTGATCGACGGAGAGCACGGCGTCTGGCATGTGGCCAACGTGGGATCGGTGACGCATGCCGAATTCGCGGCGTTGCGGGAAGCGGTCTCCTCGACCCCGGCGCTCGACGGTGGTCCTGGACCGACCGATCGGCAAGGCGCCGGTCTCGGGGATACGACGTTGCTGAGCGAACGCGGGTCGATCCTGCCGCTTCTGGAGGACGCGCTCATCCGGTGGGCGGGCGAAAAAGATCATCGACGAGGGTTTCCGCTCATCGCCGACGACTGGCTCGAGGCGGCGGCCGCCGAGCTCCAGACCGAATCGCCTTCCGCCCCGGCTTTCTCAGCTCCGGCCGCCGTGCCCACCTCGACTCGGTCGGTCGGCTCGCGCCGCGACCGGTGAATTGCTAGGCTTAACTAGTTATCTTGAGCTAGATCTGCTGCGGGCTGCCCGAGAGGCGTGCAGAAGGAGGGGACATGCGAGCCGTCCGTCGAACGACTTCGAAGCTCTTCGTCCTGGTCGCCGTGGCCATGGCGACCGCGCTGCCGATCAGCACCGGCGTGGGCCGGGCAGACACCATTCCCGCACCTCCACCGCTCGCAACGTCGGACAACGTCCAGGTGCTCGGGAACATCCCGATCGCACCGGCTGCGGGGATCAATTTCACCGGCCATTACGCCTATGTGACGGGGTGGGACGGTGTTTCCGTCCTGGACATCGCTAACGCCGCGTCGCCATCGGTCGTCGGGTTCCTGCCGCTCCCCCACTTCGAGAACGAAGACGTCGACCTGTGTGGCAACACGCTCCTGGTGAGCAACGATCGCGAATCAGGGCAGCGGGGCTCGGTCCTCTATGTGATCGACATCTCCAATCGAACTCAGCCAACCATCCTGGCCGTGTTGCCGCTCGGCGACCCGACGTCGTCGGAGCGCGGCTCCGGGCACATCTCGAACTTCGTCAAGGGAGACTGCTCGCTGGCGTGGATCGACGGCGGCGCGAGGGTCGAGGTCATCTCGCTGAAGGATCGGGCTCAACCGAAATCCCTCGGGAAGTTCGAGTCGAAGGCATCGCTGAGCGACGCGTTCCACGTCACGCACGACACCGAACGGGATTCCAAGGGAATCCTCTGGTCGGTCGGTGGCGGAGGAGCCGCCGGCTACCAGCTCACGAGCAGACCGCTCAAGCCGCGGCTTCTGGCCACGACCGGAAAGGCAGGGGTGAACCCGAGCCTGTACAACGACTTCATCCTTCACAATTCGCAGCGACGCGGCTCGACGCTCCTGGTCACGGAAGAGGACTACATCGACACCGATGAAGTTCCGCCGGGCAGCTGCCACGGCCAAGGAAAGTTCCAGACGTGGTCCCTGGCCAACATGGACAACGGGCGGATCAAGCCGCTGGACACCTGGCAGACCGAGCTGAACGGTCTCATCTTCGGTGGCTCATCGGATTCGAAGGCACCCGCCACGGTGAACTGCTCGTCGCACTGGTTCGACACGGTCGGCGGCATCGCCGCGGTTGGCTGGTACGAGCAGGGAACGCGCTTTCTGGACGTGAGCCACCCGAAGAACATTCGCCAGATCGGTTTCTACCTCCCGGCCAACGGATCGACATGGGCGGCGTACTGGTCCCCCACCGACCCGTCGCATCAAATCGTGTATACGGCTGACGTCTACCGCGGTGTCGACGTGCTCCGGATCGACCGGTCGTCATCAGGCGCCGCCGCGATGGGCACGGTGACCGCTCCCATCCCGCAGGAGTGGTACGAGAGCCAGGTCACGTACCACGAGTCGCAGACTTTCAGCTGGTTCTGTCCGGTTTTCGGGGCGTGAGAAGACCGGGCTTCGGCTCGGAGAGGAGGTCGTTGTGAGCAGCGAGGAGACGTACGCGATGCAGACGGGCGCCGCACCTTACGCCGCCTATTACCCGCGCAACGGTCTGGCCGTCGCCGGGCTCGTGATCGGGGTGGCGAGCTTCGTGGCAGCGCTCTCGTTCACGCTCTTCGCCCTGGGGCTCGTCGGCGGGTTGATCGGACTGATCCTGGCTATCATCGCGGTGGCTCGGGGAAGAGAACGCAACGAGCGAGGCAAGGCGTGGACGGGATTGATCTTCAGTCTCCTCGCACTGCTGATCGCGGTTCCGCTGACGATTCGGGTGGGAACGTGGGCGGCTCAGAACAGCGGGGCGTTCACACGGTTCGACAACTGCGTGGCAAGGGCCGGCGACCGAGTGAAGATCGGGGCCTGCATCGGTCAGTTCGCCACCGAGATCCAGAAATAACACGAGTCCGGGGCAGGCACCTCTGGGGACGTCCGGCTCTGCCGGGTCAGTCATCCGGTTCGGCACGTCCGTCATTCCGACCGTCGGCGGCCGGACCGATCCGGTCGAGGACGCCGTTCAGGCCGAGCGGCTGGGCTTCGATCTGGTCACCTGCTGGGATCACCTCCACGGTGACACGCCGTCATACGAAACCTGGACGTTGCTGACCTGGATCGCCGCTCGAACCGAGCGGATCCACATCGGAACGAACGTCCTGGGGCTGCCCTATCGGCACCCCACCGTGACGGCAAAGATGGCCGAAACCATCCACAGGCTCTCGGACGGCCGCTTCGTCCTCGGCC
>DASVPT010000330.1:0-3296 GCA_036389535.1 Actinomycetota bacterium | reverse complement strand
ACGAGGTCCCCATCTTCCTGGCTGTCCCCAAATCATGGTGGCAATGAGCAGTTCTTGGGGCTTACGATCGGCATATCCGTGAACTGTTCCGCGACTAAGTGTCGGGCGCCCGTTTGTTGTCCGGGTGCCAGTCTTAGCTTCAAGCTCATCTACGAGCCGCCTGAATTCAGGAGGCAGTGAATTTCGCCAGAGCTCAGCGCGCCAAGGTATTGCCTGTTCATCACAGGCGGCTCGATCTGCCCTTATGAAGTGAGGTGGTTGTGGGAAGTCGGCCACGGCGCTTTCTCCAGGTCAGTCATGCCCTGCTGAGGTTCGTAATCGAACCATATCCACTCATCGAGAACGCAGAGATGGATCGCCTCATCGAAGGCGTCGTGATCGGGATCCTCAAATAGGGGAGCGCCGCACTCCACGCAGTTTGTTCTCACCTCCGGCATGGCTACCTCTGCGGCGGGGCGCGGTTGTCGAGAAAAGACCCATCCGGTCGTCTGAAGACTGGCCGGCCGTCTTCTAGCTCCAGTCGGAAGCCGCCGCGGTCGTGGACCGCTCGGTGATGGCGACGGCAAAGCAAGATCAAGTTCTGTAACGCCGTTGGGCCGCCGTCAGCCCAATGAACGACATGATGGGCGTCGCACCAAGTCTGAGGCCGGTCGCAGCCGGGGAAACGACAATGACGGTCTCGCATGATGACGGCCCTGCGCATCGCCGGCGGAATGACCGGGGTTCGTCTTCCGACGTCGAGCGGCTCGGAAGGTGAAGCCATCACAACGCGCCGAATCGAGGCGTCGCAGGCGATCCTTCGAGCGTTCTCAGGATCGACTGGGCCCACGTGATCGAGCTCGCTCGTCGGGCCAGTGGAACCAGTGCCGCCAGCCGCACCCCTCATGACGTCCTCAGAGATGGTCACGATCACGTGCGGCTTCTCTCCTCCGACCTTGGGCCGGTCGGAGAAGTCCAGCCACTGGCGACAGATCTCGCCGAGGGCGTCGGCTCGCCGTTGCTCAGGTGTGCGGTCATCATTCCCGCCTGACTTTGTTTCGGCATCGAGAACCGCCCGAAGCGCCGTGAGAAGGGTCTCGCCGGTCTCGGGATCGAGTTCGCCTTCCACCCCAACCATCCCAAGGAACTTGATGGAGGTCTGCAGGCGGCGCCTTGCTCGGACCTTCTCGTCGCTGTCGAGGGCCTGTTCCTTCTGAACTTCCTTCTGCCAGTAGCTTGCGACTTTCTTCAGGTCCTGCATCGAGTGGATCTTTGCCGCCTCGACCAGCGCGGCTTCCGAGCGTTGGAACGACGCAGGATCGGCCTCACGTGCCTGCACCAGCACGCGGGCGGCCGACGTGGAAAGGTCTCCCTGGTCTAGCGCCCGCCTTGTTTCCGGCATCTCCTCGAGCGCTGTGGCTGTCTTGATCTGCTCCTTTGCGGATCCCCAGCCAATCTTGAAGGTGCTCGCGAGCCACGATGCCGTGTTGAGGTGGCCGTCCCGCTCGAAGAGCCGTCGGCGTTCGATCTCGCTTAGCCGACGGAGGCGCTCCACCTCGAGCATCTCTGCCGCGCGCTGAATCTCCGCGAAGTCCAGTTCCAGCTGGTCATCCGAGAGATCTGCGAGGTCTTCAGCCTGCAGCGCTTCAATGGTCGAGCGGAGCTCGCTCATGCCTCCTCAACAGCCCCGAACATATGTTCGGATTCTAGCAACGGGGTGTGACACAGGTGGTCGACGACGTCCCGAAGCGTCGTGGGTCGGTCGAAATCGCGAGAGAAGACTGTGCCGTCCAGTCCCAATCGCCCAGTCGCGAGGACGGAGCGAAGGCCGCCGCCAAAGGTGCCGACGCGAAGAAGAATCGCCAGCGCCAACGGCAGATCGAGGTCAGAAGTCGGAGACCCGGTGACGTGCGGCTTGAGGCAGGCCCTGAACCCCAGCACTTCCTTCACCAGCCGCGAATTGATCAGAGCCGCCGCAACGCGATCCCTCGTTGTCCGTCGACGCTCCTCAGGAAGGCCTTCGATGACCAGCCCGTCACCGTCCGCAGTCGAAGCGACGACGACCTCAATGAGCCGATCGTCCATGACACCCCAGATGCGAACGTCCATGACCCTCTCGACGACGCCGTGGGGAGGATGTAAAAGAAGGTAACGAGGGCCACCGACAGGAAGCCAACCCCGTGTCACCCCCCGTTCGTATAGTGACGAACCTCACACAGCGAACAAGAGAGAGCCGCGAGCAGTGGACAACTTTCAGGAAAAGGTCTCGTTCATCTGGTCGGTTGCCGACCTCCTGAGAGGCGACTACAAGCAATCCGAGTACGGGAAGGTGATCCTGCCCCTGACGGTTCTCCGCCGCCTCGATTCAGTCCTGGAACCGACCAAGGACGCCGTCCTGAAGCGCGCCCACGAGCTCGAAGGCCGCCTCGAACGCGTCGACCCGGTCCTCATGAACGAGGCCGGCCAGGCCTTCTACAACCGCTCGCCATTCACGTTCACGAAGCTCCTCGACGACCCCGCCAACGTCGGCGCCAACCTCCGCCGGTACATCGCCGGCTTCGACGACGGAACCCGCGACATCATCAACCACTTCGACCTGAATCCCCAGATCGAGCGGCTGGAGAGCGCCAACCTTCTCTACCTGGTCGTCTCGAAGTTCTGCGACATCGACCTCCACCCGGACAAGGTCTCGAACCGCGAGATGGGCTACATCTACGAGGAGCTCATCCGGAAGTTCTCCGAGCTTTCGAACGAGACCGCCGGTCACCACTTCACGCCGCGCGAGGTCATCCGCCTGATGGTGAACATCCTGTTCGCGAACGACCGCGACGCGCTGTCGAAGCCCGGCGTCGTCCGGACGCTGTACGACCCGGCGTGCGGGACGGGCGGGATGCTCAGCGTGGCCGAGGACTACCTGCGCGAACTCAACCCCGGCGCCACACTCCGCGTCTACGGCCAGGAGCTGAACGCCGAGACGTACGCGGTCTGCCGCTCGGACATGATGCTGAAGGGGCAGGACGCGTCGAACATCCACTTCGGCAACTCGTTCAGCCAGGACGGGCTCGAAGGCCACCGGTTCGACTACATGCTGGCGAATCCTCCGTTCGGCGTGGAGTGGAAGAAGGTCGAGGCCGAGATCCGCGACGAGCACGAGCGGCTCGGCTTCCGCGGCCGGTTCGGCGCAGGGCTGCCGCGGATCAACGACGGCTCCCTGCTGTTCCTCCAGCACATGCTGTCAAAGATGAAGCCGCCGGAGCAGGGCGGAAGCCGGCTGGCGATCGTATTCAACGCATCGCCGCTGTTCACCGGCCAGGCCG
>DASVPT010000329.1:0-5260 GCA_036389535.1 Actinomycetota bacterium | reverse complement strand
CGGTTTCACCACGGGCGGAACGGTCCACGTCGTAGTGAACAACCAGCTCGGCTTTACCACCGCCCCCTCCGCCGGACGGTCCAGCGTCTACGCCACTGACATCGCGAAGATGATCCAGGCGCCAATCTTTCACGTGAACGGCGACGACCCGGAAGCCTGCGTCTGGGTGACCCGTCTGGCGCTCGCCTTTCGGCAGCAATTTCGCAAGGACGTCGTCATCGACCTCGTCTGCTACCGCCGATACGGCCACAACGAGGGCGACGACCCCAGTTACACCCAGCCGACCATGTACCAGAAGATCGAGAACCACCGGCCGGTCCGAAAGCTCTACATGGAAGCGCTGGTGAACCGGGGCGACATCCCGATCGAGGAAGCTGAAGCCGCTCTGGAGGATTACCGAAAGCGGCTGGAGCAGGCCTTCGACGAGACCAAGGCGACGGCGCCCCCGCCCTCGAAGGTGGACCTGACCGCCCCCGAACCGATGGGTGTGCTGCCGGCGGTCGAAACCGGCGTGGGTCGCGCGACGCTCGATCGCGTTCTCCACGCGGTCACCTCATGGCCCGAAGGGTTCGCGCCGCATCCAAAGCTCGCCAAGCAGCTCGAGCGCCGGCGCGACCTGCTCGACAAGGATCGGGTGGACTGGTCGCTGGGCGAATCGCTCGCCTTCGGGTCGCTGGTACTGGAAGGCATTCCCGTGCGCCTCACCGGACAGGACTCACGCCGGGGGACCTTCAGCCAGCGCCACGCCGTTCTGGTCGACTATCAAACCGAGCACGAGCATTTCCCGCTCAAGGAGCTCGCGTCGGACCAGGCGCCGTTCGTGATTTACGACAGCCCCCTCAACGAGTTCGCCACGCTGGGCTTCGAATACGGGTTCTCGGTGGTGGCCAAGGATGCCCTGGTGGCCTGGGAGGCGCAGTTCGGCGACTTCTTCAATGAAGCTCAGGTGGTCGTGGACCAGTTCATCGTGGCCGGCGAGGACAAGTGGGGGCAGACCAGCGGCCTGGTCGTTCTGCTCCCGCACGGTTTCGAGGGGCAGGGCCCCGAGCACTCCAGCGGACGAATCGAACGGTTCCTCGAAGTCGCGGCGGAGGACAACATCCAGGTCGCCGTCCCGACCACGCCCGCCCAGTACTTCCATCTGCTGCGGCGCCAGGTGCACCGCGACGTCCGCAAGCCGCTTGTCGTCTTCACCCCGAAGTCGCTTCTCCGGCTCCCCGCCGCCAGCAGCCGGACGAATGAGTTCCTCGGGGGTCATTTCCGGGAGGTCTTGCCGGACCCCCTCGACGCGAGCTCGGAGGAAGTCGTCCGACTTCTGCTCTGCTCCGGGAAGGTCTTCTACGACCTCGCCGCACAGAGAGAAAAGGAGCCCGCCCGGAACGTGGCCATCGTCAGGGTCGAGCAGCTGTATCCGTTCCCCTCGGATCAGATCCTCGAGGAGGTTGGGCGGTACCGGAACTTGCAGGAGGTTCGCTGGGTGCAGGAAGAACCGGAAAACATGGGGGCGTACCGGTACGCGCACTCGTGGCTTCATCGCCTCCTTCCTCGGGGCGTTCGGTTCACCCACATTTCCCGGCCGGAAAGCGGAAGCCCAGCGGCGGGCAGCACCACCATCCACAACGCCGAGCAGCAGGAGCTGGTCCGGCTGGCGTTCGACGGTGTCTAGGCGGTCCGCTCCGTTGTCGCTCGCGCAACTCTTCACGACGCTCAACTCGCGTGAAGGCGCATTGAAGCTTGGCCGGGAAGCGGTCGAGTCGCGGGTCGCGGCGTGTGCGCAGGTCATTGGCCCGATGACCAGCGTCTACCGCTGGGAGGGCGGGCTCGAGGAGAGCGAAGAGTTCCTCTGCTTGCTCAAGACCCCGGACGAGCGAGTCGCGGAGCTGATCCAGTTCGTACGTGACCGTCATCCGTACGACACGCCCGAGATCACCACCGTCTCGTCGGAATTCGTGGATGAGCGATACCTGAAATGGGCGCGCGCCGAGACCGCTTGACGCCGGCGCGACCCGGCTCCATGCTCGAGTGAGCATGCGTCTGCCTTTCCGTTAACTCGCGTCAGCCGGGTGGTTACGCCGCCCGGTTGCGGTCCTCCTCCTCATTGAGCTCTTCGACGAGCTCGTGTTCGGGGTGTGGGGCGCGGCGACGCCCCTCGTTCGAGCCGATCTCGGCCTTTCGTATGCGCAGATCGGCTTGCTTCTCAGCATCCCCACCCTTCTGGCCGGGGTGATCGAGCCGGCCTTCGGAATCCTGGCCGACTCGGGCTGGCGGCGATCCCTCATCGCGATCGGGGGCTTCACATTCGCGGCAGGGCTCTTGGCGATGGCATCGGCCATGAGCTTTCGGGTCCTTCTCATCGCGCTCGTCGCGATCTGGCCCGCGTCGGGGGCGTTTGTGGGCCTCTCGCAGGCGGCGCTGATGGACTTCCAGCCCGAGGTGCGGGAGCGGAACATGGCTCGGTGGGTCCTGGTCGGTTCGATCGGAGTCGTGACCGGCCCGCTGCTGATCGCCGGCGCGGCCGCGGCCAGAATCTCGTGGCGAATTCCGATTCTGGGACTCGTCGCGGCCGGAGCGGCGCTCGCCGTCCTTACCCTCAGGCCCGCGCTCCGCACGGTCCATCCGAAACACGACGCGCCTGGATTCCCCGAGGCGCTGCGGGACGCCATCCGGCAGCTGCGAAACACCGAGGTCCTTCGGTGGCTCCTCGTCCTTCAGGTCGGCGATCTCCTGCTCGACGTTTTGCTCTCCTACATCGCGCTGTACTTCGTGGACGTTGTGGGATTCGGCGCTGCCGAAGCGGGAGCCGCTGTTGCCACCGTGACCGTCGCCGGGCTCATCGGCGAGGGAGGCATGCTCTTGCTGCTCAGGAAGATGTCCGGGCTTCGGTACCTGCGCGCCAGCGCCGTCCTCGCCATCCCAGCGTTCACGGCGTTCCTGCTTCTCCCCTCACCGCTCGCCAAGATGGCCGGTTTGGCCGTCGTCGGAATCCTCACCTCAGGGTGGTACTCGGTGGCGAATGCCCGGCTGTACGAGGCGCTTCCCGGGCGAAGCGGCACCGCGGTGGCCCTGTCGAGCGCGGCAGCCGTGCTCCATGCGGTCTTCCCATTGGGCATTGCCCTGCTCGCGGCACGATTCGGCCTGGGCCGGGCCCTGTGGGCGTGCCTGCTGGCTCCAGTGGCCCTGTTGCTGCTGGTGCCACGGTCCGCGCGTGGCCAATTGACCGGTCCTGCCACCGGGCCCGCAGTCAGCTAGAATTGTTACTCACCGGTAGGTTGTGCCCACGAAAGGAGCTCCTCTCATGCCTGAGATTCGCGAAGCGGTCATCGTCGAGGCGGTTCGGACCCCGATCGGCAAGCGAAACGGGTCGCTGAAAGAGACGCATCCCGTCGATCTCCTGGCGGAAGCCCTCAAGGAGGTCGTGGCCCGTGCGGGCGTGGACCCCGGTCAGATCGAAGACAACATCACCGGCTGCGTGTCCCAAGTTGGGGAGCAGTCCATCAACATCGGCCGCAACGGTTGGCTGGCTGCCGGATTTCCGGAGACGATTCCCTCGACCACCGTCGACCGACAGTGCGGCTCGTCCCAGCAGTCGATCCACTTCGCCGCCCAGGGCGTGATGGCCGGCGCGTACGACCTCGTTGTGGCGTCCGGTGTCGAGAACATGACTCGCGTGCCGATGGGTTCCTCCATGATGGGCCAGAACCCGTTCGGACCCCAGATGTTCGCCCGGTACGAGGGGAAGATCGTTCCGCAGGGAATCTCCGCCGACCTGATCGCCAGCAAGTGGGGGATCACCCGCGAGGACTCCGATGACTTCGCGTATCGGTCCCACA
Source organism: Actinomycetota bacterium (assembly GCA_036389535.1). Classification (GTDB taxonomy): domain Bacteria; phylum Actinomycetota; class UBA4738; order UBA4738; family UBA4738; genus JALYGK01. Next base: position 1,430 of record DASVPT010000329.1, on the reverse strand, counting down.
TGCGAGCGGCCGAGGCCACCAAAAACGGCTACTTCAAGAACGAGATCATCCCGCTCAAGGTGACCGGTGCCGAGGGAGAGCAGGTTCTGCTCGATTACGACGAAGGCATCCGGTTCGAGCCGAACCGCGAAAAGATGGGCACGCTTCCCGCCGCGTTCCAGAACCCGACGTTCGAGGACATGTTCCCCGGCCAGATCAACTGGACCGTGACGGCCGCGAACTCATCGCAGATCTCCGACGGTGCTTCGGCCGTTCTGATCGCGAGCCGGGAGAAGGCCGAGCAGCTCGGACTGACGCCCCGCGCACGGTTCATTTCCTTCGCTCTGGCAGGCGACTCGCCGATCCTGATGCTGACCGCGCCGATCCCGGCGACGAAGAGGGTCCTGGAGCGGGCCGGTCTATCGCTGGAGGACATCGAGGTCGTCGAGATCAACGAGGCGTTCGCCTCGGTGGTCCTGGCGTGGCAGCGGGAGCTCGGCGTGAGCGATGAGTGGTTCGAGGACCACGTGAATCCGAACGGCGGCGCGATCGCGGTCGGCCACCCGCTGGGTGCAACCGGCGCCAAGCTGATGACCACCATGCTGCACGAGCTCGAGCGTCGCGACGGCCGCTACGGCCTCCAGACGATGTGCGAGGGCGGCGGCATGGCCAACGCGACCGTCATCGAGCGCCTGGGCTAAGAACACAGCGCCCGCAGGACGCGGCGCCGCTCACAGCCCACAACGAACGGACGCTGTCGATTCGCGTTCCCGACCGCCGCGGCATAGAGTAACTGACTGTCGTTCAGTCATTCCTTTCAACGAGAGGAGGCGGAAATGGCAACGACAGTGGAAGCTCCGGCCGCTGCCCGAACGGAAGCGTCGGCCACCACGACGCGCGGCTTTTACCGTGCTGGAGCCATCGCGGGATTCGTCGGAGGAGGGCTGGCGATCATCACCAACGCCCTCCATCCCCGGAACTTTGGCGACACCACGCAGGACCTGCTGCGGATGATCACGGACTTCGGTCCCTGGCGGATCGTCCACCTCGGCATCCTGATGTCGGCGTTCTTCGGGATCTTCGCCCTGGTGGCGATCTTCCGGTCGATCGCCGATGGTCCCTCGCCTTGGGCCTGGCCCGCGTTGGGGATCGCGCTGGCCAGCGCCGCCGTCGCGATGGTCTCCTTTTCGATCGACGGTTTCGCGCTTGCGGGCTTGGCCGCCGACTGGAGCGCTGCGACCGGTGCGACCAGAGCGGGGATTCTCACCGCGGCCCAGGGATTGCAGAACTTCGACGGGGCGCTCTTCATGCTGAACATCATGACTCTGTTCGGCCTGACCCCGTTGGTCGGCGGTGTCGCGTTGTGGCAGGACGGAAGGGTCTATCCCCGGTGGCTGTCGGGGCTCGGCATCGTCGGTGGTTTGTTCGGGATGGCGTCCGGCATCTCGCAG
>DASVPT010000328.1:0-3283 GCA_036389535.1 Actinomycetota bacterium | reverse complement strand
CGGATCGAAGCCGAGCTGGCGTCCCCACCGAATGAGGTTGAAGCCGACGGGGGTCGCCGAGATGACCACGAGCAACGGCCGCCGGACCGACGGCTCCAAAAAGACCTCGACCGACCCGAGCTCGTGCGTATATGTCCGTGTGGTCGGCGAACCGTCGTCCAGAACCTGCGACGCGTCGGCGATGGCGGCGTCGTCGAACTCGGCGCATCCGAGCGTGCCTTCCACAGGGCCGTGCCGGCCGACCACGAGCTTCTGCCCGACCCGACAGGGGGGGTCTCCGTGAGCTTTTACGGCTGTTGCCACGACGACGTCTTGACGGTTTACCTCCGCTTGTCCCGGAGGGGTATCGAAGTCTGAGAATTCCACGGTCCAGATCGGCGCCTGAGCTGCGTCCTCGTGCCTAGTTTGGCCGGCGAGGAGCTCGAGGGCGTGGCCAAGCGCGGGCAGGATCGCTTCCAGGCTCTCGATCGCGCCCTTCTCGCTCCCCGGCAGGTTGACGATGAGACACGAACCACGGCTCCCCACCACCCCGCGCGAGAGGTCCGACAGGGGCGTCGAGGAGCGGCCTGCGGCGCGCATCCGCTCGGCCAAACCCGGAACCGGCCGGTCGATGACCGCCGTGGTCGCTTCCGGTGTGACGTCTCGGGGGCCGAGGCCCGTCCCTCCCGTCGTGACCACGAGCGACACCTCGTCCGAGAGGCTCCGGAGCAGCTCTTCGATCGACCCCCTGTCGTCGGAAGTCGTCTCCTGGCGCTCCGCGACGAACCCGGCCTCGGCGAGGATTCGACGGACAGCCGGACCCGATTCGTCCTGGCGCGTGCCGGCCGCCACGCCATCGCTGACCGTCACGACCGCTGCGCGAAACGTTCCGTGAGGTGTCATGGGCCGGGCGATAGTAGCCACGCGGGTCCCGGCGGCGCAGGCCTATCCTTGTCGAACCTGAGCCCATGAACGAGTCGCCACTATCTTTGCCTGACGCCCCATTGATCGATGGTTTCGGCCGCATCGCCGACGACCTGCGGGTCTCGGTGACGGATCGCTGCAACTTCCGCTGCACGTACTGCATGCCCGCCGAGGGGCTGCCCTGGCTCCCCAAGAACGAGCTGCTCACGTTCGACGAGATCGAACGCCTGGTCTCGATTTTCGTCCGCCTTGGGGTGAAGGAGGTGAAGCTCACCGGCGGCGAACCGACCGTTCGCCGCGAGCTTCCCACGCTCGTCTCCATGCTGCGCCGCTCACAACCGGGACTCCAGCTCTCCATGACCACGAACGGATTCCTCCTCGATCGAATGGCCCGCCCGCTGGCCGAGGCCGGGCTGGACCGCGTCACGGTGTCGTGCGATTCCCTTCTGCGGCATCGCTTCGCTGAGATGACGCGCCGCGACGCGCTCGAGAGTGTGATGCAGGGATTGCGCGCGGCGGAGGCTGCAGGGCTCACCCCGATCAAGCTCAACTGCGTCGTCATCGCCGGAACGAACGATGACGAGGTCGTCGACTTCGCCACGTTCGCCAGGGAATCCGGCTACGAGGTGCGGTTTATCGAGTACATGCCCCTCGACGCCGAGCAGCAGTGGGAACGGGACAAGGTCGTTCCTTCGGCGCGGATCTTGGAAACGATCGGCCGGGTCTATCCGTTGGTCGCCGAAGGCGATGACAACGAGCCCGCCGTGACCTATCGATTCGCCGACGGAGCACCGGGAGCGCTCGGCGTCATCTCGTCGGTAACCGAGCCGTTCTGCGAGTCATGCAACCGGCTCCGGCTGACGACCGAAGGGGAGCTTCGCGCGTGTCTCTTCGCGATGGAGGAGACCGATCTCCGCGGACCGCTTCGGTCCGGCGCCACCGACGAGGATGTGGAAGCGTTGATCCGAGCGGCGGTTCGGTCGAAGTGGGCGGGGCACCGGATCAACCACTCGGACTTCCAGCGGCCGGCCCGTTCGATGTCGATGATCGGCGGGTAGCCGGGTCCCAGCGAAGCCATGCGAGTCGATTACGCGTTCGTGGCGGAAGCCGCCGATTCGCAACAGGGTCTCTTTTACGTCACCCGCGGCGGCGCGGACATTCATTTCTTGCCGCAGGAGTTTCCCCGCCCGCTGAGACTGGGGGCGCTCTCGTTCGTCGTCCGGGTGGTTGGGGAGCCGCACGAGATCGGGCAGACGTTTACCCTCGTGTACTCGGTGGCGGACGCCGACGGGAATGTCGTCGGATTCCGACAGGAGGTCGAGGCGAGCTTCGAACCACACCCGATCGATGAGACCAGAGCGACGGCGAACGTCGTGGCCTTCCGGTTCTACGGCTTTCCCGTGCCGGACTTCGGAACCTATGTGTTCGAGGTTCACCACGGCAACGAACGCCTGGCGCAGGTGCCGTTTTGGGTCGTGGCCATCGAAGGCGGCGAGCAGCTTCCGGAATAGGCTCGGGTCGAGCCGAGGGGGGCGCCGGTCAGGTTTCGGCGATGAAGCGGACGATACGGGTGGCGATCTCTTCGCCCTTGTCCTCCTGAAGGAAGTGCGACGCGCCCGAGAGGAACTCGGGGTCGCCGGCGGTCGGGATCATTCGGGCCATCGCCTTGGCCACACCGGGCGGGAACACCACGTCCGAATCGCTGAAGTAGACGAGTGCCGGCTTCTCCCACCGGCCGAGGGCATCGCGCGTTCGCAGCATCTCCGCCGCGCCGGGATCGTCGACGGACAACGGAACCAGAAGCGGGAACATCGCCGCGCCGGCCTTCGACTCCGGCGTCGGAAACGGCGCTTCGTACGCCGCCTCGACTTCCGCCGGCAGCTCCTCCACGGTTCCGCCCCGCACGATGCGGCCGACGGGTAATTCCAGACCGACCCGCTCGGCGAAGTTTCGCCACTCCATGAACCCGGGCGTCGGCCACCGAGGGCTGCCGGAAAACAGTCCCGTGTTCAGCAGGACCAGTCGGTCGAACCGCCGTTCATCCTCCACGGCCACCCGAAGCCCGATCGGGCCGCCCCAGTCCTGAACGACCAGGGTCACATTGGAGAGATCGAGCTCTCGGACCAACGAGGCGACCGCCGAGACGTGGGCGTCGTAGGTGTAGAAGGCGCGGTCCGTCGGTTTGTCCGAACGGCCGAACCCGATGAGGTCGGGCGCCACGACCCTCGCACCGCCGGCAAGCGGCGGAATCATCGTTCGGTACAGGTAGCTCCACGTCGGCTCGCCGTGCAGGCAGAGGATCGGGTCGCCCGCGCCCGCCTCGACATACGCCATTCGCAGGCCCTCGACCTCGACGTGGCGGGGAGGATACGGGAAGCCC
>DASVPT010000327.1:0-2007 GCA_036389535.1 Actinomycetota bacterium | reverse complement strand
AGGATCTGGAAGCAGACGAAGCTCGGACTCCCAACCATTGGGCATCAATTCGGCATCACGACGCCAAAGGCGCTCGTCCTGGAGGCCGTCTTTGCTTTCTTCCTGGTCTTCACGGTCTTTGCCGTGGCGATCGACGACCGCGGCGTGTTCAAGTCGGTGGCCGGCTTCCCCATCGGACTGATCCTCGCCGTCGACATCCTGGTCGGGGGTTTTCTCACCGGCGCGAGCGTGAACCCGGTTCGATCGTTCGGGCCGGCGCTCGTGACCGGAGAGTGGACGGACTTCTGGATCTACGTGGCCGGCCCGCTCGCGGGCGGCATCATCGCCGCAAGCATCTACTGGTTCTCGTTCCTCCGCGGGCGCGTGGTGGTCGCACCACGCACCGAGACCCCGATCGGCGGCGGTCCGGAAGAGGATCTTCCTTCGATGCCAGGGGGCGACGAGTCGCTCGACGAAGAGATGACCGACGATGAGATGTCAGCGTCACAAACAGAAGCTGGGCTAGAGGGGCGCTCGACCGGCGACCTGACATAGACGACTCGAGAGTCGTCGTCTACGAGACGCACGTCCCATCGAGGCGGCCGACCCACCGCGGGCAGGGAGGCAACGGAGACGCCGACCTCGCGGCTCTCACCACGGCTCGAATGGCTTCGGTGACCAAGCCCGGCTGATCCGCGGGGATGTCGTGGCCCGAGCGCGCCGCCACGACATGCTGTTCGTTGGTGGACAGGCGGCCCTCCTGACGTTGCAGCGCGTTCCAAAGCTGTTCGAAGGCAGCTGTGGACTCGGGCGGAGTCTCCCCACGTGTCAGCAAGACGACGGGGAGAGACCCCAGCGAGCGTGCGTCCAGGAGCTCGCGTCCAAGGCCGGCGACGTCGATTCTCGACCCGCCCTCTCGCACTCCGTACCGGAGCAGCCGCTTCACCCGCGACTCTCCGCCGATGGCATAGAGCCGCTCCCTCGGAACGGTGAGAAAAGTGGCGGGCACCGGATCCACGAGCACCGCGCCGCGTGCCTCGGTTCGATCCGTTGCGGCAAGGAGCTGAGCCACGGCTCCCCCGAATGAATGGCCAACCACCACGTAGGGCGGTGGAGCACCGCTTTCGCGAAGCAGGGTCCGGAGCTCGCCGGCAAGGTCCAGACCTTTGACCCTGACGTGCCCCGGCCTGGGCTCGCTCCTCCCCAACCCCGCTCGCGAGTAGGACCACGCGCGCGCGAACCGCGCGACCGAGGGTTGAACGTCGCTCCAAGCGCGGAGTGTGTTGCCGAACCCGTGAATCAGGACGACAGTCGGCGATCCCTGGCCGGTGCACTTGATGTGAAGGCGGTACGGACCCACATCCACCAAGCGCGAAAAGTCACGCTGCTCCGCAGCTGGCGGCTCGGCCGAGGGCGTTTGGTCGCCGTGTGTTCCATCTGCGTGCGAACAGGCAGCCGCAGCGAGCAACCAAAGCGCTGCCAGCTTCGTGCGACGTCGAGCGGAGCGCTTCTGGGGCGTTACTTGACCGCCCAGGTATCTCCCGAGTGGAGGAGCTTGCCCAGGTCGCCGGCGCCGAGCTTGGCGGTGGCGGCCTCGATCTGACGTTCCATCATTTCGCCGTAGACGGGACGGGCGACGTCCCGGAACACGCCGATCGCGGTGGGCTCGGTCGGCCCACGCGACAGGTGCGCCAGGGCGAACGCAAGGGACGGGTTCTCCGCGTGAGCATCGTGCACGTAGATCAGCTCCTGCGGAACGTCCTTCGTCTCGGCCACGCGCAGCGTCCCGTCGTACTCGATGGCAACGCACCTCTCGCCGTCCTTCCCGAACACCACGGGCTTGCCGTGCTCCAGGCGAATCTGGTTCTCGGCCTTGGTCTCCTTGCCGGTCAGGGCGATGAACGCATCGTCGTTGAACACGTTGCAGTTCTGGTAGATCTCGACGAACGCGGTCCCCTGGTGGTTCGCCGCCCTCCGGAGGACGTCGGTGAAGTGCTGCCGGTCGACGTCGATGGTCCTCGCCACGAA
>DASVPT010000326.1:0-8322 GCA_036389535.1 Actinomycetota bacterium | reverse complement strand
CCATCAGTCCGACTTGCTGTGGCCGTTCATCGCCGGACAGACGTGGCCTTCTGGATCCAGCGGATTGCCGCAGAACTGACACCTCGGTCGGCCGCGAGCGCACACCGCCGCGCCGTGGCGCGCCAGCGAGAGCATCTGCTCGCGGGTGGCCCAAAACCGAACGCGCTCCTTGGCTTCGGTCTCGTCGGCGGCCTCCATGTCGGCCACCGTTCGCTCGAGCTCCTCGATCAGCTGGGGGTCGATCTCGGTTTCAGCCTCAACTTCCGCGCCGCCCGCTTCGGCTTCATCCGCCTCGTCCTCGTCCTCGTCTTCTTCGGTGGCCTCTTCGACTTCCAGAAGCAACAGGTCGCGCTCTTCCTGGTATCCGATGGAGAGCCTCCCGGCCCGCCACGAGGGGACGATCGGCTCTTCGAGCTGCATCGCCTCATCCGCGGGACCCTGGCCGGTCTCCTTGCCGATCCGGGAGAGGATCTCGACCACGGACGCCGCGAGCAGCTGAACCTGCTGCTTCTCGACGACCAGCGTGACGAGCTCATCGCCCTTGCGGCCCTGGAGGTAGAAGGTTCGAGATCCGGGCGGACCGACGGCGTCGGCGGTGAGACGGTCGACCGGGTCGAGCTCGATCAGCACGAATCCATCCTATGAGCGCCGCCGGGGCGGGCCGTTGGCTGACCGGCGTTGCGCCGGGTGGTTCCCCGACCCGACGACGGGACGCCGTGCGGCGATCCGTCTGGCCACGGCCGCGAGGTCCTCGACCGTTCCCAAATCGTTGATCCGAAGGATGCGGGGGATTCGATCTCCAAGCGCAACGGCGGTCACCGACGCCGGGCTCACGGTGAAGCGCTGAAACAGGTCGAGATGGATTCCCCCGTAGTGCGCGACCAACAGTCGGATGACGTCGGCGTGCGTTACCAACCCGATGGTCCCGCGAGGTCTTTGGCGGGCGATCTCATCCACGGCCCCGACACATCGACGCTGGACCTCGGCGAGTGTCTCTCCGTCGGGAAAGCGGACGGCGGACGGCGTCTGGTGCAGTCGTTTCCAAAGTGCCGTGCGGGCCAGCTGGGCGACCGAGCGTCCGCTCCACTGGCCGTACCCCACCTCTTCGAGGTCGGGAAGGGAGTGCACGGTCATTCCTCTCGGCCCGGCGATCGCCTCGGCGGTCTCGACGCACCGCTCGAGGGGCGAGCTGTAGAAGTCGGTGAAACGAATCTGCACGAGTCGCTGGGCCAGCCGGGCTGCCTGCTCACGTCCTTCGGCCGACAGATGAATCCCGGGAAGCGACCCCGAGAGGCGCTTGCCCGTGACATCGGTGACGGCGTGCCGGATGAGTAAGAACAGTGTCATTGCGGGAAGGATAGCGATGACGAAAGGAGGCTCGACATGTGCGTGACCTGTGGGTGCGGCGAACCGCACGAGGACCACGGCGACCCAGCGAATATCACCTACGAGCAGCTGAAGAAGGCGGCGGATGCGGCGGAGATCTCCGTGGACGACGCCGTGAAGAACATCCAGGAGACGGTGGGGAAGGTCTGATCCAGCCCGGTAACGTTTGAGCCGCCACGTTTCGTGACCGGCGCCGAGCAGGAGGGCGACGACGACCGTTCTTCAGGCCATCATCCTTGGCTTGGTCCAGGGAGCCACAGAGTTCGCCCCGGTATCCAGCTCCGGCCACCTGATCTTGGTTCCGTGGCTGTTCGGGTGGACCTTTTTCTTCCGGAACCCGGAGCTCACGAAGACGTTCGATGTGGCCCTCCACATCGGGACCTTCGTTGGAGCGATCGTGTACTTCTGGCGCGACATCGCGCGGTATCTCGGCGCGTGGTTTCAATCGATCGCGGCCAGGCGGATTCGCACAGCGGATGAGCGGCTTGCCTGGTTCTTGGTGATCGGGACCATCCCGGGAGCGGTTGTCGGCGCTGTAGCTGAGGACTTCATCGAAGATCGCTTGGGTCAGCCGTGGTTGATCGCCGTGATGCTCGCCGTGTTTGGGGTGGTCCTCTTCGCCGTTGACCGGGCGGCACGGCGTTCGCGAGGGCTGGAAGATCTGAAACTTCAGGATGCGGTGCTGATCGGTATGGCTCAGGCCGCAGCGTTGCAGCCCGGGGTGTCTCGCTCGGGCGTGACCATCACGGTGGCGCGGGGGCTCGGGTTGGAGCGTCCGGCCGCCGCCCGGTTTTCGTTCCTCCTCTCTCTGCCCATCATCGCCGGAGCCGGCTCGTTCAAGGGAATCGGACTGGTTCAACGCGGACTCCCGGCGGGGACAGCGGCTCCGTTCTTGTGGGGGACCGTGGCATCGGCAGTGAGCGGCTTCGTCGTGATCTGGGGCCTGCTCGCCTATCTTCGACGCAGGGACTTTGCGCCGTTCGCGGTCTACCGTCTCCTGGCCGCTGCCGGCGTCCTTGGCGTCATTGCGGCCGGACTCCGGCCCGCCGGGGGGCTGTGAGGGCGCCGTCGGGGGAGGAATCTTCACGCGACAAACGTGGTTTGTGTTCTCAGTCGACAGTGGTGTATCAAGGCGCGGCGCGAGGGAAGGGAAGGGATGACATGGCGGGCCTCCGGCTCCGACTAGTGCCCCGAGACGAAGGCTTTTTCCAGCTCTTCGTGAAGCAGGCCCAGCAGATCGAGGGAGCGGCGCACCTGTTCCAGGAACTCATCGATGACCTCGACAACGTTCAGCTGAAAGCAGGACGACTCCACGATCTCGAACATGAAGCCGACGAGACGGCTCATTCGGTCATGCGTCGTCTCAACACCACCTTCGTCACGCCGCTTGATCACGAGGACATTCATCAGCTCGCTTCGACGCTGGACGACGTGGTGGACCACATCGACGCGGCCGGTGATCTCCTGGACCTGCACAAGATCGAGGAGCCCTTCCCCGAGATGAAGGCTCAGGCGGACGTGTTGGTGCGAGCAGCGAAGGTCACGCGAGAGGCGCTGGAGGTGCTGCCCAAGTACAACCGCCTCCCGGATTTCTGGGTTGAGATCAACCGCCTGGAAAACGAAGGGGACCGAATCTATCGGCAGGCAACGGCGTCGCTATTCAGCGGGAACTTCAAAGCCATGGACGTTCTGAAGTGGAAAGAGGTCATCGACGAACTCGAGGCGGCCATCGACCGCCTCGAGGACGTCGCCAACACGCTCGAGGGGATCGCCCTCAAGCAGGCCTAGCAGCCGCCACCAGCTCCGCAGCACGGACACATCAGACATCGCCTCCTTTCACCATTTGATCGAGGGGCTTCCGAGCTCGAACGATCGTGCTGACATACCCGTCGCCCACGACATGGGAATCCGTCAGCTCGACGTCGACGAAACCGGCATGCCGGAGACCGTCCTGGTACTCGCTTCGCGTCAGCGCCCCGGAGAGGCAGGCGCTCCACGATTCGGCGTCGAATTCCTTGCCGCGTCTGGTCGGGTCGTCCAGGACGACGTCCGACATGCCGATCCGGCCGCCGCGACGAAGCACTCGGAAGACCTCGTCGAACACGCGGGTCTTGTCTGCGGACAGATTGATGACGCAGTTCGAGATGACCACGTCAACGGATTCCTCCGGGAGCGGGATGCTCTCGATGTACCCCTTCAGGAATTCGACGTTGTTCGCGCCGGCATCGCGTGCGTTACGTCGAGCCAGGTCCAACATCTCCTCGGTCATGTCGAGCCCGACCGCCTTGCCGGTCGGACCGACGCGTTTCGCTGAGAGCAAGACGTCGAGACCCGCGCCCGAGCCGAGATCCAGCACCGTTTCTCCCTCTCGGAGGTCGGCCACGGCCGTGGGATTGCCGCAACCAAGCGACGCGAGGAGCGCCCGGTCCGGAGCCGCCCCTTCCACGCTTTCGCCGTACAGATGAGCGCCGAAGACCTCTGTCGTGTCACAGCACGACGGGCTGGAGCACCCGCACCCTTGCGTGGTGTCGGTCAGGGAGATGGAGCTTGCGGCCTTCGCGTAGCGGGCCCGAACCGCCTCTCTGATCACGTCGGCCATCTGTTCCCCTTTCCGCTGTCCGCGATGTGGCGAAGCCGGGACATGGCCTCCTCGTTTACGGAGTAGTACGCCCAAGTTCCGCGCTCCTCGCGTTGGATCAACCCTGCTTCTAGGAGCTTCTTGAGGTGGTGACTCACGGTGGATTGGCTCAATCCCGTCGCGGGCGTCAAGTCGCAAGCACAGGCCTCGCGGTCGGCGGACAGAAGCAAGTTGAGGAGGCGGATTCGCGCCGGGTCGCCCAGTGCTCTGAACAGCTGCGCGGTGGCCTCGGCTTCTTCTTCGGTGAGACCCGCGGCGGCAAGGGGAGCGCAGCACTCCCAGGCGGCCGGGGCGTCGATTTCAGCGATCTTTAGTCTTGGCACGTGTCGTTCCTTGGTTTGTCCGTTGGATCGAAGGAGATCGAACCAAACCCTATCGCCTGGTTCGACGTTCGTCAATCCAGGACGCCTCTGAACGGTGCCTGGTGAAGGCGCGGCCAGGGAATTACGCCGAGCAGTCGAAGACCTATGACCGGACGCGAGGTGCCAGCCCCACCATCGTGCGGGGGCTCACGCGGCATCTGGGCGATCCCGAGGGACGCTCAGTCCTCGACATCGCCGGGGGCACCGGCAACTACGCCCAGGTCTTGCAAGCACGCGGATTCCGAGTCGTCGTGCTTGATCTCGAGCTCGAGATGCTTCGGCGCGCATCGGCCAAGCTCGAGCCGCCACGTACGGTGGTCGGAGACGCGACCAGGTTGCCGTTCTGCGATCGTTCCTTCGACTGCGCCAGCCTCCTCAACGCCATCCACCTCATGGGCGATCCGCTCGCAGCCTTTCGAGAAGCTCGACGAATCTTGCGCTCGGGACCGCTGGTCCTCACCTCATTCAGTGCGGAGAACCTTCCTCCCCTCTTCATTCATGAGTACTTCGGCCTGGAGTCCCTTCCTCCCCCCAGACGGACCAACGTCGAGATCCAACAGCTCCTCGAAAAGGCAGGCTTCGAGCGGGTGCAGCACGAGAAGCTCGTCTACCTCGATTCCGTCGACGGATCCCTCGAATCGCTTCACACCAACGCGCTTCATCTCGCCGGCCCCGCGTATCTCCGGAATACGTCGTTCTGGCACTCTCTCGATACGGAGACGCGCCGAAGAGGACTCGAGGCCCTGACCGCCGACCTCCGGTCAGGGGTCCTGGAGCAGCGAGTTCAGGCAAGCATTCGGCGGGCGGCCGAGGTCGGCCACGCAACCCTTTTCGCTGCCTGGCCCTGAAGCGGGTGGGGCGAACGCCTGGGGGTATATTCGACTGGCGGGTTCACAGGGAGGCATCGCGATGGCGCAGCAGGTCCAAAACCTCCAATCGGAACAGGAAGACTTCATGCCGCTCTTGGGCGTGGATCACGTGGAGTTCTACGTGGGGAACGCCCGGCAGGCGGCCTCCTACTACTCCAAGACGCTCGGGTTTTCGGTCACCGCGTATTCGGGGCCGGAGACGAAGGTTCGGGACCGAGCTTCGTATGTCCTGGAGCAGGGTGAGGCCCGGTTCGTGCTGACCGGAGCCATGGCGCCCGAGAGCTCCATCGCCGACCACGTGCATCTGCACGGCGACGGTGTGAAGGACGTGGCCTTCCGTGTGCCCGACGCCTCCGACGCGTGGGAGCAGGCCACCGCCCGCGGGGCCAGGAGCGTGCTGGAGCCGACCATCCTCGAGGACGAGCACGGAAAGGTCGTCCGAGCCTCCATCGCCGCGTACGGGGAAACCGTTCACTCCTTCATCGAGCGCGAGAACTATTCGGGGCCGTTTCTTCCTGGATATCGCGCCGCCGACCCCATTCCGGATGACGGCCCTCCGGTCGGTATCCGCGCGGTCGATCACGTCGTCTGCAACGTCGAGCTCGGAAAGATGAACGAGTGGGCGAAGTTCTACGCCCAGATCCTCGGGTTCGGCCAGTTGGTCCACTTCCGCGACGACCAGATCTCGAGTGAATACACCGCTCTTATGTCGAAGGTCATGTGGGACGGAACCGGCCGCGTGAAGCTGCCCATCAATGAGCCCGCCCCGGGGAAGAAGAAGAGTCAGATCGACGAGTACCTCGAGTTCTATCGCGGCCCCGGTGTGCAGCACATCGCCATGGCCACCGACGACATCATCTCTACCGTAGACGCGCTTCGAAAGCGCGGCATGCAGTTCATCCGCGTTCCGGCCGTGTACTACCAGGAGCTGCGGGGACGCGTCGGTGAGATCGAAGAGGATTATTCGGACCTCGAGCGGCTTGGCATCCTCGCCGACCGCGACGAAGAGGGATACCTGCTCCAGATCTTCACCAAGAACGTCCAGGACCGGCCGACGGTCTTCTACGAGCTGATCGAACGGCGCGGCTCGAAGGGGTTCGGCCTCGGCAACTTCAAAGAGCTGTTCCTGGCGATCGAGCGCGAACAAGCCGAGCGCGGAAACCTCTAGCGCGGCGGCTTGCGCTACCTCGGGCTTGCGACCGACTATGACGGCACGCTGGCCCACCACGGCCGCGTAGCACCGAGCACGGTCCGGGCGCTCGAACGGGCCAAAGAGAACGGACGGCGCCTGATCATGGTGACTGGCCGCGAGCTCGAGGATCTCTTCGAGGTATTTCCTCAGGTCGATCTGTTCGACCGCGTGGTCGCCGAGAACGGCGCGCTCATCTACCGCCCGGGCACCAAGGAGGAGAAGAGCCTGGCGGAACCTCCTCCGCCCGAGTTCTTGGAGGAGCTCCGAAAGCGGGACGTCGAACCGGTTTCGGTCGGCCGCGTCATCGTGGCGACGTGGCAGCCCCACGAGATCGCGGTGATGGAAGCGATCGAAGCTCTCGGGCTGGAGCTCCACATCGTGTTCAACAAGGGCGCCGTCATGGTGCTCCCGTCTGGAATCAACAAGGCCGCGGGACTTCAGGACGCGCTTACGGAGCTTCGGTTATCCGCCCACAACATCGTCGGCGTCGGGGACGCCGAAAACGACCATGCGTTTCTGTCCGTATGCGAGTGCTCGGTCGCTGTGGCGAACGCGCTTCCAACTCTCAAGGACCGGTGCGACATCGTGACGGAACAGCCGCACGGGCTCGGGGTCGAGGAGCTCATCTCCATGATGGTCGACGAGGACCTTGGAGCATCCGCGCCGCGGCTCGCTCGGCACCACATTCCGATCGGCACCGACGAGCGCGACAACCCCGTCACGGTCCCGCAGTACGAGCCGAACGTCCTGTTGGCCGGCCCGTCGGGAAGCGGAAAATCCACCCTCAACACTGCCTTCTTGGAGGGGCTGCTCGAAGCGGGTTATCAGTTCTGCCTCATCGATCCGGAGGGTGACTACAGCACCTTCGACGGAGCGCTGGTCCTCGGAGCGAGCGACCGCCCTCCCGACGTGGACGAGGTGATTCGTTCCCTGGAGACGACGCACCACAACGTGGTGGTGAACCTCGTCGGACAGCGGCTGAACGACCGCCCGGACTTCTTCGCCGCGCTGTTCCCGCGGCTCCAAGACCTGCGCGAACGGTTCGGCCGGCCGCACTGGGTCGTGGTGGATGAAGCGCACCATTTGCTGCCCTCTGCGTCGGCATCCGGCCGGCCCGCCACCGCGGCAACCGACGTCCACGGCATGTTTTTCATCACGATCCACCCCGAACATCTCGCTGAGTGGGTCGCGAAGGCCATCACGCACGTCGTCGTGGTGGGGAAAGCCCCCGATGCGACGATTCGAGCGGTGGCCAGTGCGGCTGGCGGAGATCCTCCCGAACTCCCAGGCGACGAGCTGCCCGCCGGGTTTGGCCTCATGTGGGACAGAAGTACGGCCGAACCGGCGGTTCGGTTCCGGGTGAGGCCGCCCACCGCAGAGCTGCAGCGACATCGCCGCAAGTACGCCCAGGGGGAGCTGGGGGACCGCAGCTTCTACTTCCGGGGACCGGAGGGCAAGCTCAACCTCAGGGCGCAGAACCTCCAGCTCTTCCTCCAGATCGCCGACGGCGTGGACGAGGAAACGTGGCTCCACCACCTTCGGCGGCACGACTATTCGAACTGGCTGCGCGAAGCGATCAAGGACGACGAGCTCGCCCGCGAGGCTGAGCGGATCGAGGATGCCGGCCTGGGAGCGGATGAGAGCCGGGCCCGAATGAGAAGAGAGATCGAGGAGCGCTACACGCTGCCCGCATAGCCTCCTCCGCCGGCCAACCGATCACCAGGTTAGCCGTGGTCCGTGGATGCTGGCGGCGACGCCTGCCGGGATCGATTCGAACGATTGCGCGGCCACGATCACCGGAACAACCGCGTCGTAGAGCTCGGCCGCGACCATCGCCCCGAGCGCCACGATGCCATCCGCGGCCGCAAGGACGAT